>CAZONZ010000005.1:0-26312 GCA_964581005.1 uncultured bacterium | reverse complement strand
AGCTTGCCCACAGGCTTAGGGATCCTTCGAGTTCAATTCTGCTTAAGCTTAGGATCGCTCACCATAGGGTTTGCCGCGCTTTTGACGGAAAAAGGGACTCAAATTTCCTGGAATCTCAAAGATCTGAGAGCATGACAAACTCAGATCCCACCTTTCAATACCGCCTGTTCCACCCCAAACCGATAGAAGGATTCCAACGCTTCCACACAGGATCGATCCGCATAGAGGCGAGAATGACCCGCTTCGATCCGTTGGCGTAAAGCTGCTCGGTAACCAGGATCCCGCCCCAATCGAACCGCGATCTGGACATACTCCGCTTCAGACCAAGCCACTGTTTCCGTGATCCCCAACATTCTCAGGATCCCATAGGCATGACGACTCCGCATCAGTTCCAAGGGATACGTCACAATTGGCAAGTTACAAGCGATCGCTTCCAGGGTTGTATTTCCTCCTGACCAACCCGGCGTATCCAGAAAAACATCTGACAGTTGATTCAGATTCAAATAGTCACCAAAATTGAGGCGCGGTACAATCTGACAAAAATCAGCCCAATTCAGAGATCGATCGGCAAACGCACGCTCTAATCGTTGGCAAAATTGCTCATCCACAGAACGCGATCCATAACTCAAGAAGGCAAACTGAGCAGTTGGTAGTTGAAGGGCTATATCCGGAAACAGGTGATCAAACTGCGGTAAATATTTGTAGCGAGCCTGACAACTTAGATAGAGAATTTTAGAGTCATCTAGATCAAAATCAACTCGGCTTTTATCGAGCGGCGGCAAAGGAGGCTTAGCATAATAGATCCCAATTCCAGGCAGTCGAACTAGCTTTTCGGTATAGTACTCTTGAGCGTGATCCGACTCCATCAAATCACTCGATATAAAGTAGTCAACGGTCGGGATCCCAGTTGTGGTGGGATGTCCCCAGAAGCCACACTGAACCGGGGCGAGGCGAAAGGACGCAACTTGGGTTGGAATAGCCCGCATACTGATGTCTAGAAAGACCAGAACATCTAACTGATCGGATTCTACTTGTTTGGCAATAGCCTCAACAATTGAGCCAGTTGTAATGTTATGGGAATAGAAGAACCGAAACTGATCTGAATATTCCTCAAATCTCAGCGTATAAGAGTCCACAGCTAACGGGTTAATACAATAGGCATAAATCTCAAACTGATCAAGGTTATGCTGAGCCAGCCATCCGATCGTAAGCTTGCTGATTGTCTGGTTATACATTGTTTCTGAAAGATAGCCAATACGGATCTTGCGCTTTTTGAGCTGATCTAAAGGCTCCAAGACTCGTCGCAAGCTTGACCAGTGGGGATATTCTAGAGTTGCTGCTCGATGCAGAAATGCTCCATACTTTTGCTGTAAAGCTCGATCACTATACCCTTGATAAGGAAGATAAAAGTTAACATTCCCCTGGGCATACTGTAGAAATTTACGCCGCTCCTCTGGATCCTCTAGATCAATCTTGTCAGTGACATTCTGTAAACCCTGAGTGAAGCGATCTCGACATTCGTGAATCTCAGCCTGAGTCTGATACATAACAGGCAGCAATAGTTGATAGGATAGAAATGCAAAAAAGTGATCAGGATCTTGAGCAAGAAGATTTCGGTAAGCCTCTAGAGCCTGCTGATATTTATTCTGGCCGGCCAAGATCTGAGCAAGTTCAAGGTAGATTGTCTTTAGAATAGGATCATGATCCGATTCAATGTGTTCTAGGGCTTGAAGGAGGATCTGCTCAGCTAGATCGTATTTGTATAGATGGCGATAAATGCCGCACAGGGAAATATAAGTACGGAATTGACTTGGACTACGCTGGATCGCCTCCTTATAATACTCAATTCCTCGATCCAACTGCTTTGTTTTCATATACAATTGTCCTGCTAGGTGATAATATTCTGGTAAGGTTGAGTTTAAGCCAATTGCCTCTTCGATAAAGTCAATGGCAACCTCAAAGTTTTTGACTTGATCAGCCACTAATGCCAACATATAGAAAGCTTGAGAACAATGAGGATACCGCTCAATGATCGACATACAGATTGACTCAGTTTCAGGCAAATTTCCAGCTCGGTATAGAGCGATGGCTTCCTGAGCCAGCTGTTTTAGATCGCTATTTTCCTCACTGCCAAACTGATTTGGAGTCATCATACGAGCAAACCCTCAAGAATCAAGGTCTCTAACAAGCTAGGCGTCCCATAATTATACCTTTCTTCAATCCGATTCCTCATGTTTGCTAAACTTTAGATCTGTCGAGCGAGATCTCAACATGGCTCAGGTACTGACGTTAACAGATCCTAGAGAACTGGCTTCGCTCAGAGGACAAGGGGCTATCCCTAACCTGACGGTGGATCAATTCAAGCTTCATGCTCCAACTCACCATCTGATCTTACTCAACAACGTCAAGACTCCGATCGCTCGTTGTTCGATTTGGACAAAGAGTGGGCTGATCTTGGCTGATCAACGGGTAGGGATCATTGGTCATTATGCTACTGGTTCGGTCACAGAGGGAGTCGAGCTCCTTCAACATGCATGTCAAGTGTTAGTTCAAATGGGTTGTGATCGGGTGGTGGGACCAATGGATGGATCAACCTGGTTCGGCTACCGCTTGATTACGGAGTGGGGCGATCAACCCCCATTTTTTCTAGAACCCAATCACCCTTCAGATTGGCCGAATCATTTTGATGCAGCTGGATTCAATCCTTTAACCCATTACTGTTCTGCCTTAGTGGAGCCGATTGATACTGTTGATCCTCGTATGGAGCGAGTTACAGCACGGATGCAAGCTTTGGGAGTTCAGATTAGTTCGCTTAAAACCGATCAGTTTGAGGATTTATTACTGGAATTACATCCTTTTTGTTTAAAAACATTTGCTCAGAACTTTCTCTATACGCCGATTGATCAAGAGCGATTTCTAGCCCTTTACCACCCAATCAAGCCGTATATTCAACCGGATCTCATTCGTGTGGCAAGGCATCAAGATCAGATCGTGGGATTTGCTTTTGCTCTACCGGATCTCGCCCAAGCTCAACGCGGTCAGACTATCGATACACTTGTGATCAAAACAGTTGCCGTAGATCCAAATCGAGCGTATGCAGGTCTTGGCAGTCTATTAGCCCAGCAGTGTCAACAGATGGCTCAGCAGCTTGGCATGAGGCGCTCGATCCATGCTCTTATGCATGAACAAAATGTCTCCCGCCATGCGTTAGGTCGGATCGCCCGTCCGTTTCGCCGCTATACTTTGTTTGATTGGAATCCAGGATACTCTGCTTGTGAACATCGCTCAGCTCTTGATTGATCAAGCTCAACGGCAAGCCGATATACCCGCGATCATCGAAACCGTAGCAGGTCAAACCCGATCGATCCGGTTTCGGGAGCTGGATCAACGATCAGCTGAAGTAGCTGCCTTATTCCGACAGGTGGGTTTAACAGCTGGGGATCCAGTTCTGATTTTTCAGGGGATGTCGATCGGGCTATATGTGGTCCTGATCGCCTGTTTTCGGTTGGGATTGATCGCAACTTTTCTTGATCCTGGCGTGGGGAAAGCGCAACTGGAAGCCTGCTGCCAACGGATCCAGCCTGCGGCCTTTGTCGGAGCAGCAAAAGCTCATGGGTTACGATTACTCAGTCGATCCATGCGAGCGATCCCTCTAGGCTTCTCAACCGGAATTGCTTTACCTTGGACCGATTCTCTTGCTCCATTTTTCTCCGATCAAGCTTTTCAGAAATATCCTCAACATTTAAATCCGTGGACTGAGATCTGGGATTGCCCACCCGAAACTCCAGCGTTATTAACCTTTACCAGTGGCAGCACAAGTCAACCCAAAGCGGCTGTCCGATCCCACCAATTCTTATTGGCTCAATACGATACTTTACTGAATACTATTCAACTACGAGCCGGTCAGATCGACTTAGCAACTCTCCCTATTTTTGCTCTTGCTAACCTTGCTGCTGGATTAACCACTCTCATTCCTGATGCCGATCTACGCCGCCCTGGACGCATCAAACCTGCTCCGGTCGTTCGCCAAATTCTTAAGGATCGACCGACTCGTGCAGCCGCGTCTCCAGCCTTTCTTGAACAGTTGATCCGTTATTGCCAACAAACCCATACCCAGCTAGAGAGTTTAACCCAAATTTATACAGGGGGAGCTCCTGTGTTCCCTTGCCTGCTAGATCACTTACACCAAATGGCCCCGAATGCCGATATTGCTGCAATCTACGGATCAACCGAAGCTGAACCCATTGCCCATATCCACCATCATCAGATCACAGCTTCTGACATCACTCGGATGTATCAGGGGCATGGACTCCTTGCAGGTCTACCTGTTGATCAAATCCAGTTAAAGATTTTACCTAGTTACGGTGATCAACCGATTCCAGCATTCACCCAAGAGAGTTTTGCAGCTACTTGCTTACCTCTAGGAGAAACAGGAGAGATCGTTGTCACTGGAGATCATGTTCTCCAAGGTTATCTAGATGGGATCGGTGATATTCAAACAAAGTTTAAGGTGGGGGAACAGATCTGGCATCGGACAGGTGATGCAGGCTATCTGGATGATCAGGGGCGACTTTGGTTGTTAGGGCGGGATCGGGCTCAGATCCAGGATGATCGAGGCAGGATCTATCCGTTTGCTGTTGAGTGTGCTGTGACTCAGATGGATCAGGTTCATCGATCAGCCTTGATCCAGCATCAGGATCAGCGGGTGTTGGTGGTGGAGCTATGTCAGCCAGGAGGAGCAAAATCGCCACGCGATCGAATAATGCAGATCGAGCAGAACCTAAGTTGGGCTAACCTAGATTATATTTTGATTGTGGATCGTGTTCCTGTGGATCGTCGGCATAATGCTAAAGTTGATTATCCTGGACTGAAGCAGTTGGTGAATCGTCAATTTAGATCAGCTATAGCTTTAAACCAAGATCAAGGCATAACGTTAAATCAAGATTAAAGCAAGACTGATCGGTATCCTTCGGGTTAGAGAGGTTCAAAAGGGCCAAAATCTAAAAATCACGAAATCTGAAGTGATCGCAGAGAATCCAGACTACACTAAAGAGAAAAGAGATCAAAAGCAATCATGAACTTAAAAGAACTAAAGGAACTAAAGAAACTAAACTCTAAGTTAGCAAAGATAGCACAAAGTAGATGAAATAGATCTGAATGTATTGAGAGAAAACCTAGGAGATCAGGAGGAGAGTAACTATGTCGATCGACGCTCACAGGGCTTATCAATATTTACAGCGATTGTTGGAGCAGCGACCGTTAGAAGCGATCGAACAGAACCTGCTGCCGTCTGAAGATACGCTTTCTCCTCGGATTGCTAACCCTTCCCAGATCACTCCAGAAGCAATCGAGCGTCGCTGGCGGTTATTAGATGTTCCTCCCGAAGTTCAGCAGCAATTAGCAGATACACAAGCTTTAGCAGAAGCTGATCAGTATGCCAAAAATATTGAGAACTTTATTGGTGTGGCTCGGTTACCGATCGGTTTGGCTGGTCCTCTCCGGATCAATGGCCTATTCGCTCAAGGTGATTTCTATGTGCCTCTAGCCACAACTGAGGCCACTCTTGTCGCTTCTTACACTCGTGGATCTCAGGTGCTTTCTCGATCTGGTGGCTGCACATGTGTCGTCCTGAGCGAGGGAGTAACCCGCACACCCGGATTTGCCTTTGATTCAGTCCTAGAAGCAGGTAAATTTATTTACTGGGTTACTGCACAAATGGATCCGATTCGAGAGGTCGCTGAGGCAACAACACGATTTGGCAAATTGATTGGATTGCGCGTTCATCTGGAAGGGAATCATGTGTACTTGATCTTTGAATACTCCACCAGCGATGCTGCAGGCCAAAATATGGTCACGATCGCTACCGAAGCAGCCTGTCAATACATTGAGACGCACTCACCGATCCAGCCCCGCCACTGGTATGTTGAAGCTAATATGTCTGGAGATAAAAAGGCATCCTGGATCTCGTTTCAATCTGTGCGAGGGCGGAAAGTGACAGCAGAAGCTGTGATCCCAGCAGCGGTGATCGAATCTCGCTTACGCTGCACAGTTGCTGATATGTTGCACTACTACCAGTTTGCGGCAACTGGAGGCGTGATGAGCGGCAATATTGGGATCCAGGGACATTTGGCGAATGGATTGGCAGCGATCTACATTGCCTGTGGCCAAGATGCAGCTTGTGTTGCAGAGTCAGCGGTTGGGATTACTCGTTTTGAACCTACTGAGGGTGGTCTATATGTATCGTTGACGTTACCCAATCTGATTGTGGGGACAGTGGGTGGCGGTACGGGACTACCTACTCCGCAAGCCTGTCTAGAGATCCTAGGACTTGCGGGTTCAGGCCACGCGAATGCTTTTGCTGAAGTTTGTGCCGCGATCACCCTCGCTGGAGAGATTTCCTTGATCGGAGCTTTAGCTGCAGGTGAATTTACTCGCTCCCACCAACGACTTGCCCGTGGTAAGACCAGTTTGGCGGACGAAGATACCGATCGGAGCAACACTCATGCTTAAACGCTGGTGGATCTATCAACACGAGCGCTTCCCGCTAGCTATTCAAGGGCCTTTGATTCTACTCTTCAGCTGGTCAGGGGTTGCCTACTCAGTTATGCTCCGAGATCCTGACGCATTACCATCGTTATCAGCGGCAGTAGTTGCATTTTTGTCTTGTTTAATCTTTTTCCTGCAATTACGGATCGCGGATGAATTTAAAGATTTTGAAGAGGATCGGCAGTATCGACCTTATCGACCTGTGCCAAGAGGTCTGGTTTCGCTGAAGGAGTTAGCCATCGTATTTGTGATGGGAGCATTGACTCAAGTGGCTTTGGCATGGTGGTTAGATCCACAGTTATTGCTGATCCTGCTGTTAGCTTGGGGATATCTTGGGTTTATGAGTGTTGAGTTTTTTCAACAGGGCTGGCTCAAGGATCATCCACTCGTCTATATGCTCAGTCATATGGTGATCATGCCAATCATTCATTTATACGCAACCAGTACCGACTGGATCCCGAACCAGGGATCTGCTTCGATGGGGTTGATTGGACTTTTGCTCGCTAGTTTTTGTAATGGAATGGTTCTAGAAATTGGCCGGAAGATCCGGAGTCCTGCTGATGAAGAAACTGGAGTGGAAACCTATTCAGCTCTTTGGGGGCAAACTGGAGCGATTCGGGCTTGGTGGATCGTCTTGGGGTTAACCTGGATCGGAGCTGGGATTGCAGCAACTTACATTCAATTCTTTTGGTCTGTTGCAATTTTTCTGGGCTTGATTCTGATCATTGCAGGTGTAATTGGGAATCGATTTCTGCGTGATCTAGCTCCTCGACAAGGTAAAACGATTGAGTTAGTTTCTGGGATCTGGACTCTTTTGCTTTATTTTAGTCTTGGTGTTTTACCCTTGATCAGGAGGTTTATCTCATGAGTTCGATTGTGGCTTCACCTGATCCTTCTTCTTCTGAACAACCTATGAATCCTTTCTCTAAATCTGCTGATACTTTGGGTAGTTCAATAGAGCCCTCCGATCACGTTTCGCAACTGATCCTTCAACCTCAGGAGGCGACCCATCCATCCTTAGCTGGCGGAAAAGCAAGTGCTCTAGCTCAGTTAGCTGTGGGAAATCTTCCGATCCCACCTTGGTTTGTCTTAACTCCGATCGCATTTGAAATCAGCTTAACTCCTCATCAGCGCAGAGCTTTGGAACTGGCAGTTAATCCCACCACGATCATCGAAATCATTGAACAAATTGATCCTGCTGAGATCCTGATTGAGCAGCTTGAACAGGCATTGAAAACCCTTGGAGATCGTATTCCAATCAGTACTCTTGCTGTTCGATCCTCAGCTATTGATGAAGATAGCCAGGATCATAGTTTTGCTGGACAGTTAGAAAGTATTTTGAATGTATCCCCAGAACATATTATTCCTGCAATTCGGCGAGTTTGGCAATCAGGGTTTAGTGAACGAGTGCTAACCTATCGGCAGCAGCGTGGTATCACTCAGCGTCCTACCGCTCCAGCAGTTTTGATCCAACATATGATCGGGGCTGATACTGCCGGAGTTGCCTTTGCTGCAGATCCAGTCAGTGGTCGGCGTAGTATTGCTGTGATCTCTGCTGTCTGGGGTCTAGGATCAGGTCTGGTCTCTGGAGAACTGGACGCAGATACCTTTCATGTGAGTTTAGATGGGCAGATTTTACAGCGATCGATTGGCCACAAGCAAACTGCTCATCGTTTAAATCATTCTCAAACTTATTCTCAGTATAATTCCGATAGTGATCCCTTTTTTCAAAACCCAGGTACAGGTATCGAGATCATTGATATTCCAGAGGATCAACGAGATCAATCTTCATTAACGGATGATCAAGTGCGTCAGGTAGCGGATCTAGCTCGAAAAACTAGTGCTTATTTAGGGGGTTTTCAGGATATTGAGTGGGCTTTTGCTCAAGATCAGTTATTTTTACTGCAGTCTCGCCCGATCACGTCTCTAGCCCACATTCCTGATCCGGATGCGGCCACGAGTTTATGGGATAACTCCAATATTTCCGAGAGTTATAGCGGGATCACAACTCCTTTAACCTTTTCATTTGCACGACGAGCTTATGAAGAAGTTTATCGTCAATTTTGTGTATTGCTAGGAGTTCCGCGCGGAGTGATCGCTGATCAAGGTAATGTATTTCGACACATGATTGGCTTGATCCGAGGCCGAGTTTACTATAATCTTTATAACTGGTATCGAGCTCTGGCGTTGCTTCCTGGGTTTTCAAGTAATCGCCGCTTTATGGAGCAGATGATGGGCGTTCGGGAAGGATTACCGCCTGAGATCGCGACTGAACTTGAGGCTCAAACTCGCTCCAACCCGTGGGAAGATCGGTTGCGATTGATCGGTAGTATTCTAGGTTTAGTAGCCAATTATATTCGGCTAGATCGGACTATTCAACAGTTTTATGAAAGACTTGATCTAGCTTTACGATCTCCCATTCCCCCGTTAGAAGAGATGCGAATTGATCAGCTTGTTTCTGAATATCGCTTGCTGGAACGACAATTGCTGACTCGTTGGGATGCACCTCTGATCAATGATTTTCTTGCCATGATCTTTTTTGGAGTGTTGGGTAAGCTGACTCATCATTGGTGTCAAGATCCAGAAGCTTCCTTGGCGAATCGACTGATCTGTGGTGAGGGGGGGATCATCAGTACCGAACCTGCTCACCGGATCGAGAGGATGGCTGAACTCATTGCTGATTATCCTGATCTGATCAAAGCTTTCTGTCAATCAGATCTTTCGACTGTGCAAAGTATTCTAAATCAATATTCTGCGATTAAAGATCCATTTCAAGCTCAATGGCAAGAGTATCTTGATCGATTTGGGGATCGTTGTTTGGAGGAGCTAAAACTAGAGTCTCCGAGTCTACGAAATGATCCCATTCCTCTCCTCCGATCGATTGGTTATGCTAGCCAGCGACTGCGAGATCGAGATCAGACTAAGTCTCCAACGTTATCGGGAGATCCTAACGTCAATCCTTCGTTTAATGCTTCAGAATCTACTCCTGATCCGACTCACCTCCTTCGCTCAACGGCAGAGGCTGAAGTAGCTCGATCGTTGGCCTGGAAACCGATCAAGCGAGTGATCTTTAACTGGGTTCTCAGGAATGCGCGAGCACGGATCCGGGATCGAGAAAATCTTCGGTTTGAACGGACTCGTTTGTTTGGTCGAGTTCGACGGATCTTTGTTGAGCTGGGGCAACGATATGTGGCTGAAGGGATCCTTCAAGATCCACACGATATCTTTTACCTAGAGGTTGAGGAGGCGCTTGGCTTTGTGGAAGGATCTTCAACCTGTACTGATCTTCAATCTCTGGTCAAAGTTCGCAAGGCTGAGTTTGAACGATTCCGATCCCTTCCCACCCCAGCTGATCGATTTGAAACCAGAGGAGCAATCCCTTTAGGCAATCGTTTTGAGGATCTGATTAATGCTGCCAGCTCAGACACCTTAAAGAGTCAGACTGATTTACAAGGTTTGGGCTGTTGTCCTGGACGAATTGAGGGAAAAGTGCGCGTAATCCGAGATCCTAAAGGCGCTGAGATCAAAGCAGGTGAGATTTTAGTAGCGGAGCGAACGGATCCGGGTTGGATCATGCTATTCCCAGCAGCAGCAGGGATCCTGGTTCAACGAGGGAGTTTGCTCTCCCACTCTGCGATTGTGGCACGAGAACTAGGGATCCCTGCGATTGTTTCGATCCCTGGGTTAATGGATCGATTGGAGTCAGGTCAGTGGGTAGAGATGGATGGATCCTCAGGACGGATTCGGGTGATTAACGACGATCGGATTTGAGTGAAAAGGAGTGATCAATATCCACTTTTCACGACTAATGAACAGAATTGTAGATATACTTATATTTAATTCTAATAGCTTAGTATTTGGTAAGTGTAACATGAAGAGTGAGAAGTAGCGCCAGAACTCTTATGCCTGTTGAAGAGGATCCCAATGATGTCAGCCCTTACCCTCGAACTTCCTCAATCCATTGCACTCCGTGTTTCTCAGGAAGAATTTGCAGCGATCGCGGCAGTTAATCGTGATCTACGACTAGAGCGCACTGACAACGGAGAGTTGGTTGTGAACCCCCCAACAGGTGGTCAATCAGGTAAACGGAACCTTAGCATTGCTGGGCAGCTCGATCGTTGGTGTGAGGCAAATGAACACCTTGGTGAAGGGTTTGACTCTTCAACTGGGTTTCTGTTACCTAACGGGGCTATCCGTGCTCCCGATGCCTCTTGGGTGAGACGCGATCGCTGGGATGCTCTAACCCAGGAAGAGAAAGAAGGCTTCGTCCCACTATGCCCTGATTTTGTCGTTGAGTTACGTTCACTGAGCGATCGCCTCTCGACATTACAGGAGAAGATGCGTGAATATCTCGAAAATGGTGCATGTTTAGGATGGCTGATTGATCCCCAAAGTCGATGTGTGGAAATTTATCGTTGTGGAAGAGATCCTGAGATTTTGGAACAACCTGAGCAACTTTCTGGAGAGGATGTTCTTCCCGGTTTTACCCTCAACTTAAGACGTGTTTGGTAATGGCGATCATTGACGAAAGATAATCATATTTTTCCCAAAGCTAAGATCTAGAACGATCATCGGAGTAAAATGAAAAGGAGCAAGGTGATATGAGTTGGAGTCATTATGATACACTGTCTGATCCTGAAGTGGAGCAGTTGTTTCTCCAGTATCAAGCGGATCAAAAGCATCTATTAGATGTGTACCATGTTCTTGCAGTCACTCTATTGATAGTACTAGTCTTTGTTAGTGTCATGAGCTATCGGAAGATTACTAAGATCACGAAGGAATTCCAGAAGACATCAGAATGGCAGAATACATTTGAGTTAACTGTGCTCTGGGGTATTGGCAAACTATTGGCTATGTGTCCTGAATATCCAATCGAGCCGTAGCTTGAAATAATCTCAAGAACCCAAAGCTAGATCCCTACACATGAAGATCTTAACTGACTATTACGCTAAGATTTAGAAAGATCATAGACTCTGGATCTGGCGCGTTTATAGTAGAGAATGCGTGAATCCAGAGGCAATACTTCTTTCGAGATTATGCTCGTTAGAATTCCAGATCGTCATCGTCTGGTTGTGCTCCAGCAATTGGATTAGCTGAAGGTTCCTGATCTAAATCTAGATCGCTATCCTGCAGATGCTCAATGATCAAGTCTACCTGAGCTCGTTTGTGAGAGAGAAAGGTTTCACACGTCTTCAACAGTTGGGCTGCTCGATCGAATTGATCGACAACCTCTGTTAGATCCAATTTACCGGCTTCAATTTGAGCAATGATCTCTTCCACTTCAGCAATGGCAGACTCATACCGCCAAGACTCTGATCCTGAATTCATGGGCTAACCTGATCGTGATCTGTGTTCGCTCTTGTACTCTGATCGGCTAAATCAACCTCCTCAACGCGAGCCCAAAGGGTTCCTGTTGCAAGCTCAATATGCAAGCGATCCCCAGGTGTAACGTGAGCCGATCGAAGGTGTTGTCCAGCCTCAGTCCGAACTAAAGCATACCCTCTCCGAAGCACTGCGCGTGGATCCAGAGCAGCAAGATACTGAGCTAAGGTTTGCTGGTGGATGTGCAGGTGATCCAATCGCTCAAAGGTTGCTTGCTTCAGGTGATCCCAATACCCTTGGAGCTCCTGCTGTTGAGAATCTATCTGTCGATCAAGTTGAGTTCCCTCTAAAGCTTCCCGGATCCTTTGAAGCTCCTTTTGCTGATCATTCCAGATCCCTTCAACAGCTTCAAGCAGGTGTCGGACATAGTCACCTCGATCCTGGTCTAACTGATCTAAATGGGGAACCACTTGCTCTGCTGCCGCTGTAGGAGTATGAGCCTGAACATCAGCAGCTAGATCAGCTAACGTTTCATCTCGTTGATGACCAATGCCTGTGATCACGGGAATTCGGCATTCAACAATCGCTCGAACCACCCGTTCATCATTGAAACAGGCTAGATCTTCAGATGCTCCTCCCCCCCGTGCCAGGATCAGGAGCTCAGCGCGTCCATCCTGCTCCACTCGTCGAATGGCTTGAACAATAGAATGGGGAGCTCGATCTCCCTGCACCACTGCACCTGAGAATAAGACTAGTAAACCGGGATAGCGGCTTCGCAAAGTCCGTTGAATATCTCCCCACGCAGCAGCCTGAGGGGAACTCACTACCGCGATCGATTGAGGATGATCCGGTAAAGGCCGTTTCCGATCGGGATCAAAGCATCCTTCTGCCGCCAACCGAGCCCGGAGTTGTTGATACCGCAGGGCTAGCAACCCTTCGCCAGCGGGTAGAATCTCCCAGATCTGAATTTGGTAATGACTACTACGGCTGTACGTGCGAATTTGGCCTAAGGCGATCACTTGTTGCCCTGCTTGAGGTAAGACCGTCAGCCGAGCCACAGCACTTTGCCAGATCACTCCCTTAAGCTGATCTCCAGTTTGCGGATCACTTAGCACCAGAAACAGGTGACCATTGCGATGGACCGTGCGGCTAGACACCTCTCCCACCACCCAGATCTTGATCAGGTAGGGATCCGTCTCCAGAAGGGCTTGCAGGTATGTGGAGATTCCCCCGACCGAGAGCACAGGATCTCCACCCGTCCATTCAGATAGCTCTAGAGCCGCGTTGAGGCCAATTTGGGGATCCCAAGCTTGCATAAGCGATCGTTGAAATCGACAGATCCAGTGAAACAGTGAAATAGCTTCTAAAGTGTACAGGATCTAACAGCTGCAAATCTCCAGCACCTAAAGTTAACTGTTGACCTAAGTTAGTCGGCTATTCCCACAATCCAGCCAGCCTATCGCGTTTTGGGAGCAATGGAAGCTGATCCTGAATGAGTATAATGAAGGGAGCGATCGAGACGAGATAATGATCCCTTCCTCTGACTCCGATACTTCCTTGCCCCTGGAAAAGAGAGTTCGACTGATGGCAGAGCTGGCTGCACCTTATCGACGGTTACGCCGATTTATCTACCTAGCAGCGGGTGGATCTGCAGGCATCGGAGCCTTTGTATTTTTCTTCCGCACGTTAGCAGGTCGAGAACTGAACACATCTTTACCCAACTTGGCTCTGCAATTAGGCGTGCTAGCTGGGATCCTCGGCCTTGTAGCCCTTGATAATCGAGCTCAAACACGGTTAGAGGATCGGATTCGACAACGGTTGCAGTCAGAGAAAACAGTAGATTCCTAGTTGCTAGCGAATGGGGAAGCTGTTGTCAAGATCATTCCGTTTTGGCTTCCCATTACCGTTTCCAGGCCAAGGTCACTCCATCCGCAATTGGTACCAAGCTGATCATGACCCGTGGATCATGCGCTAGCTTTTGGTTAAAGGAACGGATTGCAATTGTCGTATCGTCTTGAATGCTTGGATCGGCAACACGACCTGACCAAAGCACATTGTCAATGGCAATTAGCCCTCCAGATCGCACCAGTTGAAGGGATCGTTCATAGTAGTTTTCGTAGTTGGCTTTATCCGCATCAATGAAGGCAAAATCAAAGCGGTTGGCGTAGCCTTCTTGCAAGAGTTGATCTAACGTCTCTAGAGCAGGTGCAATTCGCAGATCGATTTTGTCAGCAACCCCTGCAGCTTCCCAATAGCGGCGGGCAATCTTCGTATAAGCTTCGCTGACATCACAGGCGATCAGTTTGCCAGTAGGGGGTAAGGCTAGAGCCACGCGCAACGAACTGTATCCGGTGAAAACTCCGATCTCCAAGGCATAGGTTGCTTGGATCAGATGGACTAACAAAGCAAGGAACTGACCTTGTTCAGGCGCGATCTGCATCCGTGCTTGAGGATGTGCAGCAGTTTCCTGACGAAGACGCTGTAGGATCTCAGGTTCTTGGACTGAATAATCAAGCAGGTAAGCGTGAACGTGATCACTCAGTTGGAAGGTTTTGTTGCTCATGGATCAGACATGAATCGCTAGTGTTGTAATCTTAGCGAGTCTCAATCTAAGTTGCTCAAACGACTGGATATCCAGCTCATCTTTACTCTTGGTCAGGTTCAAGATCTGGATGTGCTTCAGCAAACGTTGATGGAGCAGTATGCAACCAACCTCTCTGGATCGGAGTTGGAGCACCTCAAGCCTGTGATCGACAGGTTGACACGGGCTCGGCAACGGGCTTTTAACGAGGCTTCCCCCGGATCACTAAGAGCAGGGTCGATATTGGTGCGGTGGAGTGGCAGCCTGGGGATCGGTGATTCAGGCTCAAAAGTCTAAGAGGAGGTTAACAGTAGACCAAGTCACTTGCAAATTTCGATCTTGGGCCTGATCCACCGATTGAGTCGGAGTAGGATTTAGGCAGAGTATTTACTGGCCAACAAAGCCGCCATGATTACCCAGGATCTGCTGAATTCAGCCAAACAAGGCGATCCAGAAGCCCTCGCACTGCTCCTGAATCAGCAGTTAGAACCGCATGGCCTGCAGGCCAACGCCATCTACGACCCTCAGGATCAGAAACTCACGATCTGCCTAGAAGTTCGAGATCCATCCTCCTCACCCGATCCCCAGGTTTGGCTCCCTTGGCTGAAACGAGGATTTCTCCGGCTGGGCACCAATGGGGGCTTCGGGAGTATTCAAGTGCTGGCCCGTGATCTCAAGACCAACCATTCGCTGTGGTGCCAGGATCTCGATCTGCGTTCATTCGAACTCAACCAGCCGCTTGCCCCAAGACCAACTCAACCTCCTGATCTGGTTCCACCGGACCACACGGATCGTTTTTTAGTCTGTGGGTTAGGCCGACTGGGGCAGCATTGTGTGATCGCGCTGAAAGCCTTTGAGGTCAGTATTGTGGCCATTGATGAAGTTCGGCCCCAATCCTGGCAAGTGGATCACTTAGTCAATTTGCTAGAGAATCACCAACCCATTATGGGGGACTGCCGCTCCGAAAGTGTGTTGATGCAGGCTGGGATCCTTGACTGTCGGGCCATTTTGCTGGTGACTCAGGATGATGGGGTCAACCTGGAGGCAGCCATCACAGCCCAAAAACTGAATCCGAAGATCCGATTGGTGGTCCGATCCAGTAAGCAAAATCTGAATCGCTTGCTCAAACGCAAGTTACAAAATTTTGTGGCCTACGATCCCACTGAGCTCCCTGCCACAGCCTTTGCCTTAGCTGCTTTAGGAGAGGAAACCATTGGATCGTTCTGGATTGATCAATGTCAATTACAGGTGGTCCGACAACCTGTTCGACCACAGACTCTGTTTGATCGCTTCCTTGCCTCCCGTTTTCATAAACGAAGCTATCGCCTCCTCTATCACGAAGTTGCCCCAGAACGTCAATCCCCAAAGATCTCCAACTATCGATCCGCTCCCTGGTCAGAACCTTTTTTCCAATGGCGGCCTGATACATTGATCGAAGCAGGTGACTTGGTGGTCTATGTTGAACAAGTTGAGACCCATAGTTCTCGTTCATCGAGTTCTGCTAGCGCTAGCCAAACTCAGTCTCGGTGGTCCAAGTTTTGGTCTCAATTAGTCGATGGATCTCTGCTAACTCGCTTCAGTCAGGCAGATTTCGCAGAGGTGGTTGCCAATTTTTGGGATTGGGTGCAAGGGAATCAGATGCGGCGCAATATTGCGGTTGCGGCAACGATTGCCCTAGTGTTGGGGATCAATACCTCCTCGATCTTAAAAGCAGAACTAGGAGTGCAATGGGAGGACGCGATCCGGGCCACGTTGGTCTTGTTGTTGGGTGGATTCGGGGATATTTTCGGAGGACCGGAACTGGAATTGGATGTGCCCTTTTGGGTTGTGATCCTTTCCTTGATGACGACCATTATCAGTTTGCTGTTCGTGTTAGGTGTTGTGGGTTTAATTGCCGATCAGGTGATCAGTGCCCAGTTTGAATTTTTGCGGGAGCGACCGATGCTGCCCGAAGAGGATCACATCGTGATCTTTGGCTTAGGTCGAGTGGGTCGCAAGGTTGCTGCCCTTTTGCAAGATCGGAAACATCCAGTTGTCGCCCTCACCCAAACAACTGAGCATGAAAGCCTTGCTCCTTCTATCCCGATCATTACAGGAACCTTTTTGGACGGATTAGATCAAGTCAGTCTGGAAAAGGCCAAGAGTGTTGTGTTGGTGACTGATGATCAGTTACTCAACCTGGAATTAGGACTCATGGCTCAGGATCTGGTACATCATGCAACGGAGCCTCTGCACAAGCACCGCGATCAGCCATTGGGAGTGGTGATCCGAACCTATGATCAGCAGTTTAGTGATAACTTAGCCCGTCTCTTACCCGAAGCAAAATCACTCTGTGCCTATGCCCTTTCCGCGGAAGCATTTGCCGGTGCCGCCTTTGGGGAAAATATTCTGGGCTTGTTTCGACTCCAAGATCAAACGATCCTGGTGACAGAGTACCATGTTGAAGCAAATGACACCCTGAATGGCAAGCTATTGGCCCATATGGCGTATGGATATGGAGTGGTGCCTGTGTTTTATCAAAAGGCAAAAGAGGCCCACACCCAACTCCATGATCCGCGACGGTTTTTAATGCCTTCGGATGATGAGCGGTTAGAAGTAGGAGATCGCTTGGTGGTGCTGGCCACGATCTCAGGTCTGCGCCGAATTGAGCGGGGGGAACTTGCTGAACCGAAACAATGGCAGCTCTCCGTCTGGAAACCTCTCAACTCTAGTGTTTTGTTTGAAGCCTCCAGAACGATCCACAATGTCACCGGCTGTGGTCTGCAACGGGCCAAAGAGTTTCTCGATGATCTCCCCAACCAGACTTACTTTTGGCTCTACGATCATCAAGCCTATCATCTCCAACAACGCCTCAGCAGTTTCAAGCAGCTCCCTGTTAAATTGCAAAGGGTACGAAATCTTTAAGATCCTGAACGCTAATGACAAAAGATCCACACAAACCTCATTCTCCTCCAACCCAGCTAACTCTATGGACCTACGTGATCCATCTCAAAGATCCGGATTTTGCTCCCCAAGCCCTGCAAGTTGCTGCTGTGGTGGGTACTCTGATCTTTATGATCAATCATGGATCGGCATTGATCTCTGGGGCCATGACTCGTGCTCGTTGGATCTCAGCAGGTCTAACGTTTTTAGTTCCCTATTGTGTTAGCATTCATGGTCAATTAGTGGGCAAGTTGAAGAATCAATCAAAACCCTAAACCTAGCAGTCATCTCTAGCGGTGATCAGAAGGATCGTGCCTATGTTCGGATCTCCGGCTTGAATCCTACATTCCGCAGGTTAGATCAGCAGAGTAAATACTATGTTTGGCAAGAGGCACCGAAGAAACCTAATAGGTTGATCCGCTTGCTCTATCTCAGGTCAGCCTTCTGATAATGTGATCCAACTTGATCCAACTTGATCTCGATCATCAGATGGATCCAACGTTTAAAGGGCCGATCCAGAGCTCAAGGCACTCAAAACCCAAGCCCCAGATCGCTTGACCTTCAGGATTCAGCTATTGCAGCGACATTGCCATCGTTAAGAGTCCTTGTTGACCCAAGAGTAGTTCTCGTACTAGAGACACCAGACCTACCCAAATCACTGGAGTCATATCGACACCTCCAAGCGGCGGGATCAATCGACGAGTGGGTTTGAGGAGAAACTCGGTTGCACCAACGATCCAGTTGTAGGGAAAGTTCTCTGTACTGAGGTGAGGGTACCAAGACAGAAAGATCCGGAGGACAAACAGGACAATGTAGATAGCTAGAAGGGGATGCAGGATCCCTTGAGCCAGAAACGACAGCATCAGCGCCAAAACTCCTAAAAAACGATCGAAAACCGATAACCGAAACGAGGCCAGTGACTAACCTTCTCCATTTTCACCTTGAACCCAGCGTTCCCAGCCACTACCTTCATAGCCAAACTGGAACCGATCGGGATGCAAAATCTCAGCCAGGATCTCGAAGGAGTCAACTAAACGGGGTCCAGGTCGATTGAAATAGTGATTCCCATCGGTGATGTAAACGTGACCTGATCGAACGGCTCGTAGCTGGCCCCACTCCGAATGTTGGGTCAACGGTTGAAGGGCTTGCCGAGTTTCCTCCCGATCGTAGCCACACGGCAACAGGATTAAAACATCGGGATCGGCTGCACTCAGATCGCTCCACTCAATCCAACGGGAAGGCTGGGCCTGGTGTCCCAAAAGATCCTCACCGCCCGCTCGATCCACCAGTTCGGGAACCCAATGACCCGCCACCATCAAGGGATCGGTCCATTCAATGCAAACAACCGTTGGGCGCTTGAGTGTAGGGGGATCCTGGAGTTGATCGTGACAGGCTTGGACTCGCTGTTGAAGGCTTTTGATCAAAGGGGCTGAGTCTACCCCCAATACCTCACCCACATGCTTCAGATCACCCCAAAGATCCGCGAGAGAATGGGGTTGGAGTGACACGATCGCCGGTTGAGGTTCAAGCCATTCCCCCACAGCTTGGATCACATCAGCTAGACTGACAGCGCAGACCTCGCACTGAGCTTGAGTCAGAATATGGGTGGGTTGTAACCTGGCCAGCATCTCTGTTTTTACCTGATAAACACTTAAGGCTGAAGTCAGCAGATCCGTGACTCGTTGGTGGATTTCCTGACTGGATCCTTGAGGGTTAAACTGGGGTTGGGTACAGATCGGTAAGAGTTCAACGCTGAGTGGATAATCACATTCGTGGGATCGGCCCACAAGCGATTCGGCCAACCCCAAGGCTGCCACGATCTCTGTTGCACTGGGAATCAAAGAAACGATACGTCGTTGAATGTCCATCTTGGCCCTAGCTGGTTGTGACTGTACCTGGATCCGGTTCTCGGATCTATTTTCTACCCTAAGAGGAGACTCATGCCGCCGCAAACTGAGCCAGCAGGGAATTCAGAGGCCACAACAGAGCCGATCCCGGAACGGATCGCAGGCTTGATCCGCACACTGCGAACCAGTCGTAATCATGCTGCGCTCACTCAGGCTGCCCACCAGTTAGGTGAGCTAGATTCTGGTTCTCCGGAAGCGATCCAGACTTTAATCCAGGTGGCCCGCTCCACCCGCGATGAGCCGACTCGTTGGGCTGTGATCGAGAGTTTGAGCCGGATTGCGGTTGGGGATTCCCTAACCATCTCCGTCTTGATTGAATTGCTACCCCATAGCCGGATCCCTACCCAACGGGTGATCTCACACTGTCTCAGCCGGATTGCCCGCCACACTCCCACCGCCATTCCCACCCTGATCGAACGAGTCCGCAACAGTGCTGATCCCCATACCCAACAGGCCGTCGCTATTATTTTAGGTCGGATTGGAGCTGGGGATGATCGCGCGATCACAGCTTTGATCGAGTTGGTGTACGAGAGTGGCGACTATGATACCCGTATGCAGGTGATCCGGAGCCTGCGCCACCTCAAGGCAACAGGGCCAGAGGTGATCGATGCCTACCTGCATGTGATCCGTAACGGCGAAGATTATTACATTCGCTATCCTGCTGTTGAGGGATTAACTGAAATTGCGAGCGGTGATCCAAAGGCGATTAGCGCTCTAACGGACATGGCCAATCAGACCGGAGGGTTAGATCCAGCGGGACGGAAGTTAGCTGCTATGGGACTTAAACAGATCAGCCCTCCCAACCCAGATTTAGATGAAACCTTGCTGCATCTTTTCCGCAGCCCCGATCTAGAAGATCAGCTTGCTGCCGTCAGCAGTTTGGGCGCGTTGAGTGAAACGACTTCACCTGAATTGATCGAGGTTTTGGCCGAGTTATTGCAAACCAGTCAGGATCGGCGTCTTCGCCAAGCGCTGATCCATTGTCTGCAAAAGTCTGTGACCCCGATCCCGGCTCTGATCGAAGCGGTGCGACATCAGCTCCAAGTCAGCTCTGTGCCCCAAGAGCGCTACCAGCTGGCCATGGTGTTGGGAGAATGGTCTGCTGCCACAGCTGACACTACCCAGATCGTCATCGACACCCTAAAGCATAAATCCACACTATCCACCGATGCAGGTCCGTGTCGATCGCTGGCGTTTCAGGCTTTGATCAAAATCGGGAAGACCGATCCCAATGCGATTACAGCTCTCCTGCAACTGCTGAGGAGAGAGCCAAGCGATCCGGATCTCAACGACCACCGCGAGCTCTTGATGGCACTGGGATCGTTGGCTGACAGTACACCGGACTCCACCAAGCAGCTGGTTATTCAAGCATTGTTGGTCTGGACTCAGTGCTGTTTAGATCCGCTGCAATGTGCGTTGGCGATGCGAAGCCTCAGTCTACTTGGATTGAGTAGCCCCGAAGCGATCCAAGCCCTGGAAACCTTAGCCCAAAACCATCCAGACGATGAGGTTCAACAAATTGCCCACCAATACTTAGGGCAAGCCAGCCCATGATCCCTGCCGTGGCTCAGCGAACCGATCCCAAGCCTGAAACTCCCAGTTCACAGTCTGTTGAGCAATCTTGAGGATCGAGAGGGATGCTTGTGATCTACGATTGGAGAGCTGATCGTTTGGTGATGTTCTGATGCTGCGGTTCTATAACTCAGCCACCTCTGGCCATTCCTATAAGGTCCGACTCCTGCTCAACCAATTAGAGCTAGAGCATGAAATGGTTTTGATCAACTCACGCCAAGGTGAAACTCGCACCCCTGAATTCCTCCAGATCAATCCTTACGGTCAAGTGCCTGCGCTTCAGACAGAATCAGGTTACGTTCTAGCCGAATCCTTGGCCATCTTGATCTATTTAGCGGAAGACACCCCGTTGTTTAGCAGCGATCGATTAGAACGAGCTCAGATCTTGCAATGGCTCGCATTTGAACAAACCCGGATCGCTCGCTACATTGCCATTACGCGCTCTTGGATCATCCGAGGTGAAACGGAAAAATATCAAAACCAGATTGCGATCCATCACGATCTAGGCACCATTTCACTGCAGATCATGGAAGATCATCTCGAAAAGCATTCGTTCATGGTTGCAGAGCGCTATACCATCGCAGATCTAGCTCTATTTGCTTACACTCACATTGCTGAGGAAGGGGGCTTTGATCTGTCTTCATTCCCCGCCATTCTCCAGTGGATCGAGCGAGTCAAGCAGCAACCTCGATTCATTCCATTCAAGTAATGGAGGGTTTTGAACCTGAACGTCATGGATCTAGGGGCTGCTATCTCGATTGCTAGAGTAGCAAAGTCGAGGGCTTGATCCTGATCCTACACGCGCTACCGTAACTCTGGATGAACTAGATCTGTGAGTTGATCAGGCATATCAACGGCGTCGATCGAATGGGCCTGAGTTGAGGCTTTGGCTCCAGCAAGAAGCTTCGGCAAATGATGTAATTCAAACTCTTCCAACGTCTCAAAGATCGCCCGGACTCTGGGGCTGAAATGAATCCGATCACCGGGTGCCAGTGTGTGACGAGTGCGGAGAATCTTGCCATTCACAAACGTCCCATTGGTGCTGGGCTTGTTATCTGTGGGGCTACCATCAAACAAGACATAGATTTGGTGCTGCTGATCATCTCGAACCCGGACCAGCAAAGCGTGCTCACGCGACACAAAGGTATCCTTTAACCGGATCCGATTGGTTCGCCCTCGCCCAATAGAGTAGTAGAGCTGATCAAGATGCACAACGGATAAGCACCCTTGATCTTGGATGACTAACACGTAGGCAGCTGAATGGGCTGCTGTCTTGGAATGTCTTGGTGATCGTTGCAGGGATTGAGCAGAGGCTGGCGTTGCGACTGAGATAGCTTCCTCAGAGCAGGCTGCAGCTGAATGCTCTCCTAGTGCAGTTACATCCCTCGTGGATTGGATTTTGATCATGACACCCCCTACTCTGTTACATACAATACGCCTGAATGGGATAGTGCAAGTAGCAATCACGCCAAGACTATTCAACAGAACCCAAAATGCCCCATGAGCGCAGTCGAAAAAACGTTACAGCTTTGATCAAGAGTCTGGATCGTTTAACCCAGAGCCTGTGATTTCATTTACAAGGCTATCATAGGTTTTAGTTTACACATGGGAAATTTAGATCTATCCAGCTAAATTAAGATAAACCGCGTAGATTTAGCCAGCGATTCAATCGATTCTGAGGGTTGATACTCTGTCACAAGACGTGATCGGCTGTGATCGTAACAAAGGAAGTCGAGACTTTCTCGTGAAAATACGGGTGTCAAAACCAGCATTAACTTTTAAGCAACACTTTAGGGGTGAGTAAGATCGTTAAGATTCCCTGTTGAGGCTTAATCTGGCCCTGAGGAAATTCGACCCGTGCTACACCCGCCTTTTTGAGCTGGATCGAGTTCTTCCACCATTCGCCAGTACCATCGAGCGTCTGATCTCCTTCTCCCCAGATAGCTCGTTGGATCCATTCACTGAGATCAGGCTGATGTCCAACTAGGGCCAATGATTCGATCTCAGGATGGTGGGTTTGCCACTCCATCAATTCCTGAAATGATCCGCCTGGAGCCAAGGGAGGAAACTCCTGGATGGTTTCGGTTAACCCTTGGGCTTGCAAAAGGGTCGCGGTTTGAGTCGCCCGAACCAGAGGACTGGTCAACACGATCTGCCAGTTCCAACCCAGCAGTTTGAGGCGACGGGCAATGGTCTGAGTTCGTTGCTGCCCCAGTTCAGTGAGACTCCGATCAGCATCCGACTGATTGGGTTGACACTCCTCAGCAATGCCATGTCGCACAAAGTCCAGGTAGAGTTTAGTTGACATAAGTCTGATCAGGGCTCGAAACACCACCAAAACAACACAGGATCCAAAAGCCGGAATTTTGATTGTAATCGAGATTTATCAAGATCTAAGGCTCGCAGTGTTCCAATTGAACCTTATCAATCCAGCGCCAAGATCCGAGCCCGTTTAGCAAGGTGCCGATGGGAGAAGATCTGAGACCCAAGATCCTTGTATCTTGAAGGCATCTCCATCTGTCAGGATCGTGAAGTTATGTCTGCGAACTCGCCCACTTCAGCTGTAGAGACTCCATCGCCCACCTCCGCTCCTAACCTGCTTGCAACGAATGAACAGATCCAGCAGTTGATCCGGAATGTTGAGTCTGTCTTTCTGGGGAAGTCTCAGGCTGTTCAGCTGGTGGTCACGGCCCTGATTGCTCGTGGGCACGTGTTGATCGAAGATGTCCCAGGGGTGGGTAAAACGACACTAGCTCAAGCGATCGCTCGAAGTCTAGGAGCAGATTTTCAACGAATCCAGTTCACCAGCGATCTCTTGCCCACCGATATTTTGGGAGTCACGCTCTACAACCGAGAAGCAGGCACATTTGATTTTCGATCGGGACCCATCTTTGCCAATGTGATCCTGGCGGATGAGATCAATCGGACCTCTCCTCGTACCCAAAGTGCGCTGTTAGAAGCCATGGCAGAAGGTCGAGTCTCGGTTGACGATCAAACCTACACCTTGCCCGATCCGTTTATCGTGCTGGCCACTCAAAACCCCTTGGAATATCACGGCACCTATCCATTGCCCGAAAGTCAGTTGGATCGGTTTTTGCTGCGGCTCTCCATTGGCTATCCCGATCAAGAGGTGGAGCGGATGCTGTTGCTGGAACGAAAACGGGCCGAGCCTGTCGATTCGCTCAAGGTTGCTCTCTCCTTAGCCGATCTGCGCGGGATCCAAGCTGTTGTCGATCAGGTCAAGTTGGAAGATTCCCTGGCTGATTACATTCTCAAGGTGGTGGCTGCCACTCGATCCTCTCCGTTGCTGCGAGCAGGGGTTTCAACTCGTGGGGCGCTGGCCTTGGCGCGGGCTGTTCGGGCTCATGCTCTGGTCTCCGGTCGAACCTACTGTATCCCTGATGATCTGACAACCTTGATGGTCCCTGTCCTGGCCCACCGTATTTCGATGTCCGGATCGTTGGAAGCCATGCAAAGTCACCGCACTGAAGCTGAAACGATCATCCAAGAGATCGTCAATGGCCTTGAGCTTCCGGTGTAGGGATCCATTCCTGGATTCGAGCGGGGATCTGCCAGATCTCTTGATACACCTCGGTGGGGGTGATCCGGAAGAGGCCAAATAGAAGCGCCAAGAGAAGCAAGATCACCAACGTCGTCCAGAGTGTTTCTTTGATCACCCGGATGGCCCAGACGATCAACAGGATGGCAATGATCAGAGCAGCCAGGAAGAGCAACATCGCAGATCTCAAACGGAGGGTTCTTCAGGATTTGTTTCGATTTGTCCCAGTTTCTTGCCAAAAGCGGTTGCGTTTCCGCGAAAGTATAAGCAAAATGTTAAATAACTCTGCATGAACCATTGTTGCTCGCTTTGAGGGAAGTTACCATCGTGGCTACCGAGACCCTAGTCCGAAACACAACAGCCCGGAAACATTTCCCCATGTATCGGGTCCTGTTGCACAACGATGACTTTAATACCAGACAGCATGTTGTGGATGTTCTGGTCAAAACGATCCCTCACATGGATCGGCCTCAGGCAACCGATGTGATGGAGGAAGCCCACAATCATGGTATCGCCTTGGTGATCGTAGTGCCCCAAGAGCACGCTGAGTTTTACTGTGAACAGTTAAAGTTGCACGGATTGTTTAGCTCGATTGAGCCTGAATGCTAACTTTATGCCCCAGCTTCTGCTTCACAACGATCAGATCAACACGATGGAGTTTGTGGTTGAAGTCCTAACCCGGATCGTTCCCCATCTGAGTTTGGCAGCAGCCACCAACATCATGTTAGATGCTCATAAAGATGGATCCAGTCCGATCCTTCGGGTTTCAGAACCAGAGGCGGTTCAGTATGCCAAGTTGTTGAATAACGCTGGCTTGTCAGTCTCGATCGAGAGGGAAACGGATCAAGCCCAAACCTCCCCCTCTGCTCTGGCGGAAGCGGGCTTAGTCACGGGCTTAGTCAATCGGCCTCCCGATATATGGTTTTCCTAACTCCATTTCAGCGGTTGCGTCATGTTCGATCCTTGGCGTTTCCGTTGCGCTTGGTGATCTTTCTGGGGTTGTTGGTGGGTGGCTGGCTCCCGGTGGCGGCTCCGCTATGGATCTGGCTCCCATCCTTGCGCGACAGTCTTTGGATTCTCCTGTATGGCTGGTTGTTGATCCTGTTGGGCCAGTGGCAACAGTGGGTTTGGCAAGGTCAAGCCGATCCGGATCGAAAGCTGACTTACGGCTTAGGCGGATCGGGGTTCTGGCGTGATCTGGGGCTTGGGTTTGGCACTGCTTGGATCAGTGTTTTGGGTCTGTTTGTGTTGGAAGGTGTTTTGGGCTGGCTGGTCTGGGAACCTGTTGAGATCGGGTCAGTCCTTCTCCATTTTGGGTTAGGGATTGGGCTTGGCTTAGGGGTGGCTCTGGCCGAGGAACTGCTCTTTCGAGGGTGGTTGCTGAATGAATTGCAGCTCGACTATGGTCATTGGATCGCAGGTCGAGCCAGTTCCTGGATCTTTGCGATGGCCCACTATATTCGCCCCCTTGATCAGATCCTGGCCACCTGGCTCCAGTTTCCAGGGTTAGTGCTGGTGGGAGAGGTGTTGGTGTTGGCCCGACGGATCCGGCAAGGGGGTTTAGGGGCTGCGATTGGGCTTCATGCCGGTTGGGTGGCAGCCCTCACGTGGGTCAATAATCTGGGTTGGCTCCGTTATACGGGTGCTGTTCCAGAATGGATCACGGGGATTGGGGGGAACCCTTTGGCAGGGATGATCGGCTTACTCCTGCTTGGGGTCACAGGGGTGGGATTGAAGCTTGCGGACTCATCCCTGAGCAAAATTCAAGCAACTGAAGCTGGTTCCAATCGGGAATAATCAAGATAGCCTTGCTCCGATCCCCCATAAAATGTCGATCGATCGGGAGTAATGAAGCCTCCCCCACCTGCAAGCGCGAGGTGGGGGTGTCGTAATGCTAGCCTGT
>CAZONZ010000004.1:13893-28732 GCA_964581005.1 uncultured bacterium | reverse complement strand
TACATCCCGACGCTCCCCTGACGGGAGAGCGCGGGGCTTTCGCCGCATAGCTAAGTTAAACCCAGCAAAATCCACAGATTATTGGGCTTCAACATTGACTGAGTTATCCACTCTAAGAATGATATTAAAGGTCTCCGTTCCAGCAGGAAGGGTTTCCGGCAAAGTGTCGGGGATCCCAGCCAGGGGGGTTGTAGATTGCAGTTCAGCGGCAGACTCGTCTCCAGGTAGAGCAACCAGGGGGGATCCATTCGCATCAACCGTGACGGAGTAGATCAAATCGGTGGTCAGATCAGGTGGAGCTTGCCAGGTGCTGGTTAACTGTTGTTGGAGTTGGTTGCCTGCAGGACTAAGCTCAGAAGGTTGGGTTTCGCCAGTTGGACTCTCAGCAGCTGTTGATTCGGGCAGGGATCGGGCTGTTGATAATTCAGCTGAGTCTTGGGCCAAGATTGAATCGGTGGACTGAAGAGGATCTCCTGATGCTGGTTCCTCAGAAGGGTCGCTGACTCCGCCTGTTTCGTCAGGATCGGTGCTGGCTGATTGGAGTGGATCTTCAGTAGGAGGTTGAATCGGTACGGTTGTCGGGGCTGTATCATCAGCGGGTTGGGTTCCGGCTTCAGTCTCGTCTCGATCGGCTTCTGGGTCAAGGGGAGGGGCTTGAGGGGTCATTGGCTCGCTTAAGGTTTCGGGAGTGGTCCGATTCTCTCCCGATCGAGCCACTTCTTCGGAGGGAGTTAGCCCACCATTGATGAGGAGAGTTGCAGCAGTCACGATGCCAATGCCACCCACCAGCAAGGCTGCGATCCCAGTCGGTTGGGCCATCCAGGGGCGAGGGGGAGCAGGAGGTTTCATGTGGTTGAGTTGAGGGATCTCAGCTTCAATCTGGTCCATGGCTTCGGCCAGATCATAGAGCTGGGTCATGGAAAGATCGACTTGAGCGATCCCTTCGCCTTGGCGCACAGTAAGGCGGTGGTAAATAAAGTCAAGTGGACGAATAGCAACATGCCCGCTGAAGGTGCCCTGCGATTCTCCCCGAAGATAACTGGCGAGATAACGATGGATCACCTGGATCAGATCCTTGAGGAGTTCGCTATCACCGGACATCGTGTGGGTTTTGGTTGCGGTCTGAATCTCGATCTGACACTGGAGTCCCCATTGGATCGAGGCTGGAGAGAGAGGAGTATCGGTAGTGGCAGAGGAGCTCAGGGCTTCACCTTCGATTTTGAGAGTCAAGGTCTGCTGTTGAAATTCGTGGGTTATTGAGGTAGCAGGCATAGAGATTCTTGGGGGGGTTGAGCGTTTTTCAGAGTCAGCATCACGAGCGATCCAAGCCATAGAGGCTTAGCTGATGCCATCCGCAGGGGAAGGATTGGATCCTTGAGGTGACGAGCCTGCAGGGGTTGCTTCAGCAGGATCCTCATCAGGTTCAGCGGGCAGTCCCAGCATCTCTGGTCGATCAAGGAGGGAGCGCCACAATCGTTCTGGACCTTTGCGGCCACTGTAAAACAGGAGCTCTAGCAAGATCCGGAGGCCGAGTTCGGTGATCGCATCGTTGGACTGGGTATCGCCATCGATCATGCGACTGCGGTAATGCGAGTGAAATTCATCCAGATAGTCGCCAACTAGGGGCTCTCGGTAAGGAGATCGTTCAGCAGCGACGGCAGCTTCCAGATTTTGGATCGCGGCTCGGAGCGAAGCCTGAGTTTGTTGAGCCAGGTAGCAGATGATCAGCACTAAGGCACGGGCCTCTTCGATATCGATCCGTTTGCGACCACTGGTGCCGCGACGTAAGGGGCTAGCATTGCGCAGTCGCCAGAGTCCGACTCGATCGCTGACCCATTGCTCCAATTTGAGGGCTTGGGCAGCCTGCAGGACTGCTTCAGAACTTTCGCCGCTCAGAGCCTCTAACCCCAGCAACAGCAGATCAAGCTGTGCCTTGATGGTTGAGGTTGCTGCCGAGATCCCCTCAGGCAGACTCAAAGTTGGTAAGGTCGTATGTTTAGCGTCCACTGTGATTCCAACGGGTATCCCATCAACACCATCTCCCAAACCCTTATCGTGGCGTGTTCGGGTGAAACCTGCAAGTCTCCTTAGCGAAGTTGCTGGATCCCTGACTGGGTCTCACTGCTTTCAGCTTAAGCCACTGATCAGAAAGGACGGACTCAGTTTCGGGTTTTGCAACGCTAAGCAGGAGAACGGCCCATCTCACTGCCGTCAAACAACGTTCACCCACCAGTCCAGGATCGTCTCAGCTACCCCTTTCGTCCTTAAGAAACAATTGGGCATAGGATCATAGCTGATTTCAATGGAGTCCTTGTGTTTTGGTCATTCATATTCAGCTTGCATACTGATCGAACTTGATCTGCTTACATATCCGGAAGAATATGTTCACTCCATTGGTTTTAGCTCCCTATAAAGATAAGGTTGAGGCACTAAGTCTAGCAAATGGGGAAGTATTGAAACCAATTTTTATTAATAATCAATTGATTAGACTTACGATAAAACATTACTTGATCTAAACAATCATGTAACAAAACATCTTCATTGGGGGACAATTAGGTGACAGAGAGAGCGCCTAAACTCAAACAACAGGAATCAGGTTAGGTCAGCTACAACTCTGCAGCAACTGGAACACAATGCCTCGCGAACTCTTTGCTAGCTGGCACCTACGTCGCTTTGCCTATCTACGAATCCTCGACAGAGTTTTAGGATCAACCTGCACTAGCTCAACAACGAGCAGCTTTGATTCTTCTTCTTGATCGAGCCTTTTCTTGATTTCGATCGCCTTCTCTTTCTCAACAGACTTAAAAAGTGGAAAAGGAGGATTCTTTATCCACTTCTTGGTGAATTGACTCTTTGATGAGATATTTTCGCGTAGTATCTCAGTTGCTATAGTATACAGCTTAGTCGTCAGGGCAGCGCTTGGCTGATAATCACGGATCCAAATATCAAATAACGCTCCCTCATCAGCGTAATAAGCATTGACTAAGTCATGAGACAAAGAACTGTCAATAGAACCTCGTCTTGATATAGTCGCATTGACATCCTGATATAGTTTATGGCTTGAGACTGCAGGGAAACCGTTCACTCCTGCAAAGGAATTTAGCTTCTGCCTGATCTTCTCTACTTCATATATATGGTACTCCAGCTCTGCCAATCGAATATCAAATTCAATTAGCTTTCCAGAGCTAAGGTTGAGGTCTTCGATAGCGCTAGACATTTGTTGAGCCAATTTTTTGAGGGGCGAGCTAGTCTTTTTAAAGTAGTCAATCAGTGAGGATATCTCGATCTCGTTATACTCTTTAAGAGCACTTTTGTCTGAAGAGTTTAAGTCTTCAATTTCTCTGATCACAGCTTTTGCTTCCACAAGTTTTTTCGCAAGCTTATCGTTGTACTCGATAGCCAAGCCACACAAAATGTCAATATATGCCCCATCTAAGCTTTCGCTTGGTAGCTCACGAAATTGATGATATGGATCCACTATGACTCCTCTTTTTGCTATTTACTCTTCCATTCAACTAGATTGTTTAATGTGAAAAGAATCCTCATCATTGATGCAATTTGTCTTTCAGAGTCATAGTATACTGAGTGAAACCCCTTGACATCATTTTCTCCAACCACAAAATTCCTGATCAGACTGGAACCCAAGACAACTTCGTATTTAAAATTTTTCTTCCCTAGGGTTCTAACAACATCATCAATCCTTTGCCAAAATTTAGAGGACTGGTCAAGATAAAAACGACTTACCTTCCCAGTTTTGTTTTCATCAAACCAAAGATCTTCTTTCATGATCAAGAAAAGTAGCCAAATCTTGCTTGTTGCCTCTCCTAGAATCCTACTCAGCTCAGAGAAATCATCAAGTTCTTTATTCCTTTTGTCGATCAGAAAGTCATCGATAAAATCGCGCTTTCTATATGTTAACTCAAGCTCAGCGGCAGGTGTTTTAGTATTGTGATAGCCGTATGAGCAAACGAAGATTACCCCACTATATTTCCCGTTTCTTACCTTGTCTTTTTCTTTATTCCAATCGTCATTATCCCTTAGTCTCTCCTGACCGGGAGTGTCGATGACCTTTCCCTGGTAAAGACTTCCGGCAAATCCACTCCGATCCAGAAAGTCCTGAGTATAGTTATATACAAGAGGTAGTTCCAGCGGATCTGAACCCACTATTTGGTGGCAAAGAGTAGTTTTACCCACTCCTCCTGGTCCTATAACGATGACGTCACTGTTTCTTCTATTCCGGCTGTATAGAGTTGCAATCTTTTTGAGTATTTCAACTACCTGATCTCTATCTAGACTTTGCAGCCAAGTGAGGGCATCAGTTATCCTAAAGCTATTCATGATAACCAGATTGGACTCCTATATAAATTTGCAGTGAGACAAAAACTACCGCTTGTTCAGAAATACACTTGTGTGGTAATTAAGATCTCAGACTGCATTGGCTTTCTATTATGACCTAAGAACTTTTGCAAGGCAAGAGCTTGTAGAAAATCACAGCAATTTCCATGTTGACCTTGGTTCTAGCCAAGCCAGGAAATCTTGAACGAAGACTCTGACTCTCATTGGATAGCAAGAATCCGCTCCAAAGATTGTTGGATCAGATCCTTCTTGGCTAATCAGAATAGATAGTAGGATCCATTGTATTGCACTGGAACAACTTAGGACAAAGGAGGAGATTCCGATGATTCTGGAGGGGGAGGCAGATCAGGGCTGACGGTGGGAATAGGTTCCGGGTGGCGCACGAACAGGGCTTCGATCTGTTTGACAAAGATGTAGATCACAGGAACGAAGAACAGACTTAGAAGCGTAGCCACAAACATTCCACCCAAGACAGCTGTACCCAGAGACTGACGAGCAGCAGCACCCGCTCCAACTGCTACAGCTAATGGGGAGATCCCTAAGATCGTACTCAGTGCCGTCATCAAGATCGCTCGGAATCGTTGACTTGCAGCTTGGAAAACAGCCTGGACAATGGAGAGTCCTTCGTCCCGCAACTGATTGGCAAATTCAACGATCAAAATTGAGTTTTTACTGGCCAAAGCGATCAACATCACCAGACCCACTTGACAGAAAATATCGTTGGGCAACCCCCGTAGAAGCTGAGCTCCTAATGCGCCCAGGATCGCCAACGGCACTGTCAACATAATGATCAAGGGATCGAGCCAGTTGTTATATTGAGCTGCCAACACCAGAAATACAAAGATCAAGCCCACACCAAAAATAAATGGAGCTTGTCCACCGGATTCAACTTCTTCTAAGGAGGTTCCAGTCCATTCAAAACCCATCCCTTGGGGAATGATCTGAGCTGCTACCTGCTCCATTGTTTCCAATGCTTGCCCGGAACTGAAGCCCGGATTTGCTTGCCCTTGCAACTGCACTGATCGGAACAGATTGTAGTGATTGATCACCTGTGGACCCGCCTGATCGTTTAACTCAACCAAATTATTGAGTGGGATTAGCTCATCCGTGGTTTGGGATCGAACATAAAGCTGATTAATATCATCCGGAGTCAGTCGGAAGTCTTGATCAGCCTGAACATAAACCCGATAGTTTTGGGCAAACAAGTTGAAGTTATTGACATAGCTACTCCCCAACATGATCGATAACGTATCAAATATATTGGTCGGGGGAACCCCCAAGAGTTGGGCTCGATCTCGATCGACAGCGATCCGAAGTTGCGGGCTACTTGCTGAAAAACTAGGTGGGAAAATATTGAGAACTGGGGTTTGATTCCCAACAAAAAAGAGAGTCTTGCTGACTTCTTCTAGCGTATTGAAATCATTTAAGCTTTTGCCTTGAAGCTGGAAATCAAATCCGCCTCCCGTTCCTAAGCCCAGGATAGGTGGTGGATCAATGGGGATGACCAATCCTTCACTAATTCCACCTAAGAATGGTCCTTGAAGCTGTTGAGTGATTGCGGTTGCCGACTGATTAGGTCCTAGGCGTTCATCCCAAGGTTGGAGAGTTGTGAAAATGATCCCGTTATTAGGAGCCGATCCGCTGAAACTGAACCCAGCTACACTCACAATATTGTCATGTTCAGGAATAGTTTCCAGGATCGAAGCTGCCTCGTCTACCACTTGTTGGGTGTAATTCAACGAGGATCCTGCTGGAGCTTGGACAAAGGTAATAAAGTAACCTTGATCGTCAGTCGGAAGGAAGCCTGTAGGCAATATTTGAAAGAGCCAATAGGTTAATCCTAATAAACCGATAAAAATGGGGAAGATCAGCCCCCGAATTCTCAGGATCCCTCTAAGGATCCGTTCGTAAATCCAGCGTAACCCCTGGATCAAGCCCTCCAGCCCATCTAAGATCAATCTCCAGAGACCTCGTCGCTCGCCATGGGGCCGGATCAAGATCGCAGCTAAGGCAGGTGAAAGGGTCAAAGCATTAAAAGTCGAAAAACAAACAGAAACAACGATCGTAATCGCAAGTTGTTGATAGATCTGACCGCTGATCCCTGGAAACAGAGCCACAGGAACAAAGACAGCAACTAAAACTAGCGTGGTTGCAATAATTGCCCCCACAATTTGACTCATAGCCGTGATCGCAGCTTGCAGAGGTCGCATCCCTCGATCACGAACATAGCTTGTGACGGCTTCTACCACAACGATCGTGTCATCCACCACCAATCCTGTAGCCAGTGTCAAGCCAAATAGAGTCAAGGTATTGATCGAAAAACCGAACACTTGCATCAACGCAAAAGTGCCAATCAGAGAGACTGGGATGGTGATCGTTGGGATTAATGTACTCGGAAAATCCTGTAAGAAGATAAAGATACTCAAGATCACTAGCAAAACAGCCTGGATCAGAGTTTTAACAACTTCTTCGGTTGAAGCTCGCACAAATTCAGTTGTGTCGTAGGGGATTTCATAGATCATACCGGGAGGAAAATCTCTGGCAAGAGTTTCCATCGTTTCCATCACAGCCCCAGAGATATTAACTGAGTTGGCATCAGCTAACTTCAAAACCCCCATCCCAACAGCATCAGCACCATTTAGCTTAAAGTTTGTATCGTAGTTTTCTGCTCCTAGCTCGACTCGACCCACATCTTTGATCCGCACTAAGGAACCATCCGCTCCTGCCTTTACGATAATATTTTCAAACTCTTCAACCGTTTCGAGCCGACCTTCAGCCAACAGGTTGATCTGGAAAAGCTGATCATCAGGCAAAGGCGGACGCCCCAACTGTCCAGCAGGAACCTGAACATTCTGAGAACCCACTGCGTCCACAACATCACTGGCTGTCAGCCCCCGACTCGCTAGCTTTTGAGGATCCAGCCAGATCCGCATAGAATAGCGACGAACGCCAAAGATTGGGACACTACTGACCCCCCGGATCCGTTTGAGAGCTTCTTGAATATAGAGCTCAGCATAGTTACTTAGAAAAAGGGTGTCATATTCTCCAGACTCAGACGAAAGACTAATAAATTGGACAAACCCCGTTGTACCCGATTTGTCAACCAGAACTCCATTTTGAGTCACTTCCTGCGGCAGTTGGCCTTCGATCCGTGAGGCTCGATTTTGGACATCAACGGCGGCAATATCAATATCAGTACCAAACTCAAATGTAACCACGATCTCGCTAGTGCCATCGCTGGTGCTTTGAGAGGAGATGTACTTCATCCCATTCACACCATTGATCTCTTTTTCAATCAGATTCGTAACCGAGGCTTCCACAACCTCAGCACTCGCTCCGGTGTAGTTGGTGGATACCGTGACTGCAGGAGGTGCAACCTCTGGATAGTACTCGATCGGCAACAAAGGGATCGCAATCAGTCCCGCCAAAAGGATCACAATGGAGCAAACCATTGCCATCACAGGACGTCGGATGAAAACTTCGACAAACATGGGGGTTCACAGATGAGTATTGACAGATGAAGATGAGCTGAAAACAGGATCAAGGATCCAACTAAATTAGATTAAGTATTCAAATAGATTAGATGCTGACTGAAGAACATATATTTCTTGATACTTTGTTTACTTAAAGCTTGGATTAGCTCCCAGGAGGTTGACCATCCTCAGCTGCTCCAGGTTCCGATCCTGGAGGCCCTCCATCAGGAGACTGCTGTTGCATTTGTTGTTGCATGATCACTTCATCGACAATCGGAGCCCCATCGAAGATCTTTTGTAGACCACTGACAACGATCTGTTCCCCCGGTTCTAGCCCAGATAAAACTTGATAGCTATTTCCTTCGATCCGACCTAGCTGAACAGGAATTTGAGATGCAATCAAGGCAGGTTGGCCATCTGCCCCTTGACCTTGTTGGGCTTTGAAGACAAAACTCTGAGCAGCAATTCGAGATACTGCACTAATGGGAACCACTGCACTCAACTCTGTTCCCCAGATCACTCGAACAGGAACTAAAGAATCTGCCCGAAATCGATTATTGGCATTAGGATAAATTCCCTTAACTGAGATCGTTTGAGTGTCTGCGTTGATCGTTGGCGAAATAAATGAAACAGGAAAAGTGCTGATCGCGTCACCAGCTTGATCCAATAGCTCGACTTGAGTTTGATTAATCCGAACGCGATCAGCTTGTTCAATCGGAATCTCAATAAAAACCTCTAGGGGTTGATTCACACTGATTGTTGTCAAAATGGTTTGGGGACTGACATAGTTACCTACTTTGACAGGTACTTCCCCCACGATCCCAGCAAAGGGAGCAACCACTGCAAACCGATCCAATTCGACTTGTTGAACCGTTATGCTGGCTTGGACTTGCTCCAGATCCCGTTCTGCTTGTTGGACTGAGGTCTGGCGCTCTTGAATGAGTTGATCTTGAGTGACCAGATTGGATTGAGCCACTTGCAACTGGCGGCGAGTATCTTGCAAATTTTCCAGTGGCAACACACCTGCATCGTAAAGATCTTCATCTCTAACAGCTTTGTCTTCCCAAAACTCCAGATTGGCCTCCTGAACCGATCGCTCTGCTTTTGCGGTTTCCAGCGCTGCTTTTGCGGCCTCCACTGCAGCTTCAGCCACAGCGATTCCTGCGGTTTGACGATCGAGATCAGCCTCAACTTGAGTTGGATCAATCTGAACCAGTGGGGTTCCAGCTGCCACCTGATCGCCAAAATCGACATACACCTGATCGACTCGACCACTCACTTGGGGACTGACTTCAGCCGATTGGCGAGAATCTAAGCTAGCAATGAAACGAGAGGTATCCAGGATCGGAGTGGTTTCAACTTGACCGAGTCCAACAGGAGTCACCTGTGGACCCTGTTGTTGTTCAGGGGGAGCCTCCGGGCTGGGGGAACATGCAAGCACAAACCAGGAGAGGATCAGGAGAGGTAGAGTACGAGCGGGGATCATGGTGAGCAACATGGGAAACGGATCCTTAAACTCCTGATAGAGATTTGGGGGCGAAGATTGCTTGGCTCTCTCCAGTTCTGCACTCACTTGTCAGCCGGATCGAGTCAGAGGAAATCAAGACACTTGCTAGGGATCAATAATAATTGCTAACCAGCGTAATAGGTTGAGTGCACTTGGCTTATGCACAAAACAGCAGGACTTCATCTAATCATTCAGATAAACACAAACAGGTTAAGTAGGTGAGGATTCGCTCAAGCTTTCTAGAACTCCTTGCCAGAACTCCCTGGGAGATTGCGACCAGCAGAGATCCATTTAATACCAATAGCCTGCTCTTGTCTAGATGTAATCGCCTGATACCACAGAGCGGTTACCCTGTTCTCAAGATAGAGATCTAGAGATCTATTGATCACCCAACGAGATAGTTCATGAGACTCCGAGCTAGTATCAGCCAGTTCCTAAAATAACTAGCCACTAGGGAAAGCACGGTAAGATCGAACAGTCCCCAGAAATTCTTGTCACCGATCTCGGTGCCTCCTGCTCATGAGTTCCTCTTGGTCATTCCCCACAGAGCCCGGTTATGAGTCCAGGATGCTGCTGGTTGATCCCGATCCAGTACGCACTCATGGATGGCTGCTACAGCTGTCTGAGCTTGTGAATCATGAACATCCCATGCAGGTGCTGGAACCATCTGAGCATGTGTTGGCATGGGTTAGAGACAATCAGCCTAATCTGGTTCTGATCCAAATCAATCCGGGTGAGGATCAGGGGTATGAGCTTTGTGAAGCAATGAAAGCCGATCCCTATTTACAGCATCTGATGGTGATTTTAGTTGGCCCATTTTCAGGATCCTCAGAGCGGATCCGAGGTTGGCAAGCCGGTGCAGATGATTGTCTCCCTGATACAGCCGATCCAGCTGAGATCAAGCTTCGCCTACGACACCACTTGTTAATCCAGCAAAACTTGCAATTGCTCCAGAAAGCTCACACGTCTACTACCAGCCCTGAACAGAGTTCTTCAAACTCAGAATTCGCAACATTTCAAATGAGGCGAGCGATCTTAGATATTTTTAACCAGCTGCGACAGGAAATCATCTCTCGGATCCATCACCATCTAACAACATTCTTATCTGTCGCCTACACCATCAATCAGATCAATCAAGATGCTATTCAAGTTGGAGTTCTTGACTTAAAGGATTATCACGAAGTTGGCCATTATTTTTGGCAACAACTTCAACATTTTGAATCAGCTAACTGGATCCAGTTTGGAAGTGCAGATGGAGGATATGTTGGTGTCTCCCGGATGAAAGATAAATCGTTCAATATTGAGTTGAAAGATCCGATCTGTGACCGTCACAAATATGTTTATATCCTGAACGAGCAAGGCCAACCCACAAACCAACGGGTAGGATTTAGCCTCAATTATGATCCACGTCAACGCCCCTGGTATCAAGCTGCTGTTCAGAAAAATGACCATACTTGGAGCGAGATCTATCAATTCTCATCCAACGCTGCTATCCAGTTGGGAATTATGGCAGTCAGGCCAATTTACGGCTCGACGGGTCAGTTTTTAGGTGTAATGGGCACTGATGTTACTCCCTGGCAAATTAGTGATTTTCTGCGTACTCTGCAACTTGGATCCTTGGGTGTGATCTTTATTACAGAGCGCTCAGGACTGCTAGTAGCAACCTCAACTCCAGATCCAGCTTTTTGGGTTGAAGCGGGCAAAGCCAAGCGGATTCATGCGATTGAGAGTCAAGATCAAACGGTTAAAGCGACGATCCAGGATTTGCTCAATCGGTTTGGATCATTGCAGCAGATTCAATCAACCCAGCAGTTGGAGCTCGTCTTTCAGGATCAACGCCATTATGTGCAAGTACAGCCCTTTCAAGATCCCTATGGGTTAGATTGGTTGATCATTCTAGTTGTACCTGAATCTGATTTCTTAGATCAGAGCGATCAGGAAAGTGGCCGTTATCTACAAGCAACATTTGAAGCTTTAGAGGAAACGAATCGAGATCTAGAGCAAAGAGTTCAGCAGCGGACAGAAGAGTTATTGCTAGCGAAAGAGACGGCTGATGCTGCCAATCGCGCTAAAAGTGAATTTCTTGCCACCATGAGTCATGAGATCCGAACCCCGATGAATGCGATCATTGGGATGACGGGTTTGCTATTAGATACCCCACTTTCGCTAGATCAACGGGATTTTGTTGAAACGATCCGATCCAGTGGGGATACGCTATTAACGCTGATTAATGATATTCTCGACTTTTCTAAAATTGAAGCCAACCCTATTGAGTTAGAACCAGAATGGTTTGATCTGATCGATTGCCTGGAAGAAGTCTTGGATCTTGTTGCCTCGGCAGCAGCTGCTAAAGGACTGGGATTAGCCTATTCTGTTGATCCAAATGTTCCTATGGGGATCAACTGCGATAGCACCCGCCTTCGTCAGATCTTGGTGAATTTGTTGAGTAATGCTGTCAAGTTTACCCATCAGGGTGAGGTGGTTGTTCAGGTTACCCGCTTATCTCCAGATCGATCGGATCTAACTTTTCCACCGAAGTCTTCCCCTATCACAGACTCATCGCTCGATCTCTGTGAGCTCCGCTTCGCAATCTGTGACACTGGAATCGGCATTCCGTCTGAGCGAATGGATCGATTGTTTAAACCATTTAGTCAGGTTGATGGTTCCATCACGCGCCAATACGGAGGCACCGGATTAGGATTGGTGATCAGCCAGCGCCTCACCGAAATGATGGGCGGACATATGGGCTTTGAAAGCCAGGTGGGTGAAGGATCAACGTTTTTCTTCACCATCAAAGTTCAGGTTGCCTCTCAACCCGGATCGTCTCACGGTCACGATCAAGATCCCCTTCCCCTATTGGAACACCAGCGGTTACTCATTATTGGTGATCACTCGATGGGTCAGCAGATCCTACAGCAGCAAGCCGAAGCTTGGGGCATGGACGTAACCACAGTAGGATCCGGAAGTGAAGCCCTGACCCAATTACAGCTACAGGATCCGTATCATCTGGCTATTTTAGATTTGCAGCTATCGGATCTCGATGGGCTAACCCTGGCTAGCTTCATTCAACACCATCCCAAAGGCCGTCAGCTGCCCCTGATCTTGCTTGCCCCGATCGGCCACCCTAAAGCGATCCCGGATCCCCAATCCCAAATCGCAGCTCAGCTCACAAAACCGATCAAACTTCGCCAGCTGCAGCACGTGATAACGCATGTCTTGAAGCAATCTCGATCAACAGGAATCTTGGATCATTCAACCCCGCCACCCTCCGGGAACTCTGAGTTTCTAGAAGATTCAAGACACTCTTCGGAGGCGACAGTTGCTGAACAGTCTGGATCTGCTGCTGCCGATCACGCTACAACTTCTCATCCACTGCGGATCTTGATGGCGGAGGATAACCATGTCAACCAAAAAGTTGCATTGTTGATGTTGAAGCGGTTAGGGTATCGAGCCGATGTTGTCAGCAATGGCTTGGAAGCTCTCACAGCTCTCGATCGGCAGTGCTACGATATTATCCTGATGGATGTGCAGATGCCGGAATTAGATGGCCTCGAAGCCACCCGTCAGATCGTTGAGCGCTTTCCTGTTAATCAACGTCCCTGGATCATTGGAATTACCGCTAATGCCATGCAAGGGGATCGAGACGAATGTTTGCAAGCAGGCATGAATGACTATATTGCTAAACCAATCCGGCTAGAAGCTCTCGATCAAGCTCTGCAAACTTATGCCACCTCGCCCAAAGCTTCCCCCAATCGGGACCATCTGCCATCCGATCAACCCGCTTGGGGATCCGTTCAGAACACCCATTGGGGAAAATCGATCTAGATTGGAGAAGCACAGTACTGATTCATTGAGAGAACCTGTCATCCTATGGCTCTGGACAACTTACGTGGGCTTTATCAGCAAGTCATTCTCGAACGCTACAAAAAGCCTCGCAATCAAGGCAAAACGGACCCGATCCACCGGATTCAGCGAGGTCACAACCCTTCCTGCGGAGACACCATCGACCTCACGCTGCAATTGGACGAAACCCAAGAGCGGATCGTAGATGCCAAATTTGAGGCAGAAGGGTGTGCCATCTCAATGGCTTCGGCGGATCTGATGGCCGATGCTCTGCGGGGTCAGACCCTTGCGGAGGCTAATCAGCTGATCGAACAATTCCAGCAAATGATGCAAGGCAAGGTTGAGTTTCCCAAAAGCTTGCGATCGTTGAATGTGATGCAAGGTGTTGCTCAGTTCCCCGTTCGGATCAAGTGTGCCACGCTGCCCTGGCATACGCTCAAATACGCAATCGAACAACTCCCCGATGGGTCAGCCGGATCAACCAGCGCTACTGAATTTGTCAGTAATGAGCAGGAGGATCAAGCAGTTTGACCAACCCATTGGATCCTTTACAGGCACCGGACCAAGGGGATCGAAGGAGAGTACCATTCCCGCTGCTGGCTATAGACTTGCCACAGTTGCTCTTGATCAATGGGGAAACCACCGGAGCTGATCAGAGCCACAATGCCCAAAATGGTGACAAGAGCGATCGCACCGACAACAAACCAAACTGACACGGGTTGGCGTTGAAGCTTAATGGTGTTCATCATAGTTCTCTGAGGCTATTACCCCCTCCTGACGTTTTAAGGTGCCTGCCTTCCTTTAAGGTTAAAGGAATTGCAAAGCTCCTCCAGTCCAAGTATAGAAATTCTTCTTATTTACCTTGAAGGAAAATTACAAAAGATAACACCGACTCGAAACATTTATCCATAATTCTCTGCTTAAACCCAGATCTGATCCAATGTTCTTACTCGATCCACATTCCTGTAACCCTTGCCAGTAAAGCATTAGAGCCTAGTTTCTAGCTGGAAAAGCCCAAGGATCAACCTTATAAAAATGCAACAGATCTGTTACACCTTCAGAGTCCAAAACAGCAAATCTGCTTAACCTGAGATCTACAACCCCTAGCCGATTCAGGCCAGCCCTGGGTTTGAGCTCTCCCACCCATCCCCAAAAAACCTAGATCATTGCGCCCCAGTCCAATCATTCTTTGCCTTAAGTCTTCCAGATCTGTGGTAATTCTTTACAGATTCTAAGTTTCGGAGGCTCCCCTTACGATCTCTGGCTGAGGGGCAAGTGAAGATCCTGAAGCTACTGATCCATAACACACTCTAGTGGACCACGTAAACAAACTGATATTCTAAGACCCAATAGGATCGCGTTCACTCGATCGTTTGCACCGATATGCCACAGGTTAGTCAAAGAATGAGGCTCAATGCTGGGATCTAGGGCCACCAGCACAAACCTATTGCCAATCAATCGATCAACTCCGTATTTCAGACTCTTCTGTTCACGTGGACAAGCGTTGGTTCACTTCTTGTTCAAGCTGGATCATCAAAGCTTGCCATTCCTCTGGATCGGAGTAGATCGTAGCCAGATCTTCCAGGATTCCAGGTGAGCTTTCCAGATCCTCACGAGCCCAGGCAGCAGCAGTGGTGCCGAAGTCTTCTACCACACGTTC
>CAZONZ010000004.1:0-13793 GCA_964581005.1 uncultured bacterium | reverse complement strand
GGGCAGAAGTCTCCAACGGGACCCTCAGGATGAGCAAAACAGATCGGATACTCGGTCCACGTATAGGCACTACAGTGTTCGCAGGCAGGGATCTTAGGCATGAAGCAGATGGGAGAATGAGAGCAGGTGCAACTTGACATCTCACCCATCTTAGGCGTTTTACTCCCTGAACGTGATTGGAGAATGTCCGCTCCCCAGATCGTCCGACAAACTCAGACGGGTGAATCTAGCTCCAGTAGCTCAGATCAAAGCATCCGTCGGTAGTCTGGATCAGATCAACTCCTTTCATCAAAACAATGGGCTCCCCTCGATAGAACACCTTGAAGGCTAATCCTCCTTCGATCGCTTGGATTGTGACATCCGTAGAGGCAATATCTTGAAGAAGCAGTTTGCTCCCCTTGCCTTCGTCTCGGATCGTGTCATAGCCATCGCCCACAGCATAGATGTAAGTAGTTCTACCTCGGCCTCCATAAAGCTTGTCGTCTCCCGGTCCACCCCTGACCACATCATCCCCTTCTCCAGAATGGATTTGATCGTTCCCTGGGCCACCCTCTAGCCAATCATCTCCAGGTCCACCCATGAGAATGTCGTCACCTGCTTCTCCCCGAATTAAATCATTTCCTCCGAAGCCTTGGATCAGATCATCATGCGAGGTCCCGATCAGGGTGTCATCCTGAGGAGTTCCCTGAATGCGATGATTCCAGTGATAAAGGAGGAAGCGGCCATCTTCCGCCTGAATGGTTTGAATCCCCTGAATTTGAAGGATCAGTTCATCGTGATAAAAAATATTGAAGGATTGCCGATCGCAGCGTTCAAGTCTAATTTGATCCGAGGTAATTCCCTGCAACAGCAATGCTCCTAACCCAGCTTGATCTTGGATGGTGTCAACCCCATCACCCACGGACCACACGTAAAGATTCCGGCCCATGCCCCCTTGCACGCGATCATTGCCAGGTCCACCGATTAAAACATCATTGCCTTCTCCACCCAAAAGCCGATCATCGCCTGGGCCTCCAACGATCAAATCATCGCCTCGTTCCCCGTAGAGAAAGTCATCCCCCTCATCTCCTCGGATCAGATCATGGCCGGGTCCACCATGCACAATATCATCCCCGCCTTTCCCACTCAACGTATCATCTCCGTCATACCCAAAGATCACATCCTTTTGGGGAGTTCCTTTAATCGTGTCATCTCCTGGAGTGCCATGAATAACGGACATCACTGGTCCCTCCGATCAGCGAAAATACGCTTACACTATAGCGCATGGCCTATAGCTGTCTAGGGTGTCCTGCAATTGTACCTATAGCCAACCGTGCCCTTTCTGCTGAAAATAAGGACGGATCTGGAGGTTGCATTTCGTTACGATCCAGAGTCAGTCCTTCATTCGCATGAGGAATTGTGTAGTATGCGTCTGTTCAAAGCCCTCTTTGGTGGTCTGTTTGCTGTCATCGGAATTTTGATCGGTGGAGTTTGGGACACTCTGACCGGCCAAGCTCGATCCGCACCTCCCCCTGATCTCACCCCTGCAGCTGCAGTGACCCAGACAGCCCCCGTCCCAACACCATCTGCTCCAGTGTCTCCTGCTCCGATCACTCCTGCTGCTGAGCCTCCCACCTCAGATCCCCCAGCGGCCACCTCTGACCCTGCAGATTCACCGATCGCTACAGCTTCAGTCTCAACGGCAGTTGCTCCTGCTCCACTGCCAGCGCCACCTGTGATCCCTGCTCCCCTTCAGCCAGCCGCTTCGACTCCTGCAGCAACGGCAACCTATCCCCCCAATCCATTTGGTCCTACGGTTGTGGCTGCCCCTCGACCCACCCGCCGCCCTGGTAAAGGACTCGATCCGTTCCGTGAAATGGCCAGAACGATTCCATCGGCTCGACGGGTCTGATCAGAGTCTATGAGTCTATGGGTTACGGCATGGGAGGTAAGCTGCTCACTGCCGTAACTTCAATTTCAACCAGATACTCAGAACTGATCAGGCCCTTAACTTCAATAACCGTTGAAGCAGGTTTGATCTCTTTGAAAACCTCAGCATGGGCTCGTGCCACCTCTGACCAATGCTCGATGTTGGTGAGATACAAACGAGTCCGGATCACATCTTCCATGCGGGTATCGAGTGCTATTAAGGCTTGTCGGATCTTGGTGAAAATAAATTGGGTTTGGGCATAGGGATCACCAGTTCCCATAACTCGGCCATGGCTATCCACTGCAACGGTGCCTGAAACCTCGACCCACTGACCCACTCGAACAGCACGGGAATAACCAACCTGTTCTTCCCAGATGGTGCCGGAGGAGAGCTTGCGGTGGTGATGATTTGGAGAGAGCTCACTCATAACTTGATCCCAGGAGTGGGAATGATAGGCTTTGGGGTATGACTCGGACTCATTTCCCCGTCTGGACAAGGCTAAGCTGGAGAGACTGCTCAGTCGTGAACGAATGGGATCGACTGATATCTTTGGGTTTCCCCCATCCAGCCCTTGTTGGTTTAATTTGAAAACACCTCTTAAGCTTATCCATGCTCGATCGTTTTTTGCAAGATGCCGTCACGCTCTTTGTGGTGATTGACCCGATCGGGATCGTGCCTGCATTTCTGGTAATCACCCGACACCATTCTGCCGCCACCCGCCGCAATATTGCCTTGCTGGGGGTGACGATCTCAGCCTTGATCTTGATCGGGTTTATCCTGATTGGTCAAGTCCTGTTGGATACCCTCGGTATTAGTCTGACCTCGTTTCGGATCGCGGGGGGGATCGTTTTGTTAATTGTGGGCATTCAAATGGTGCTGGCCAGTGAGTCTGAAGAGCAGCCGGAACCTCCCGATCCTGGAACGACAGGTGATCTGGCCGTTTTCCCTTTAGCAACACCCTTGATTGCAGGTCCGGGAGCGATTATGACGGTGGTCATCTTAACGGATAAAACTCGCTTTAGTTGGCTGGAGCAAGTTCAAACCGCTGGGATCACCCTGGGCGTTTTGCTGTTGACCTATGTCCTCCTGATCGGATCCGAGTGGATTCAGCGGTTGTTGGGGGTGATGGGGGTAAATGTGGTCACAAGAGTGTTTGGCCTGCTACTAGCGGCCCTTGCGATCGAAACCATTCTTACCGGGATCAGCGACTATGTAGGTCATGTCGGGATGACGCTTGAAGTGAGTTCAGATCTGATCCAATCCAGTGCCAACTCGATCTAAACCTCGATCTGAAGGCTGATCCAGCAGCACGATCGCTTTCCATCTCAATCCATCTCAATCCATTTCAACCAAAGGATGATGGCTGGGAACACCGGGCTGGCGAGGAAACTGAGGAGGAGTTGATCCGGTTTTTTGTAACACAATGATGTGGCGAACACTGTGACTTAAAGGAGTGCTAAAGGCATCGATCTGACTCACTTCAGCCGCCAAGATCTCAGCAGTCTTGATCAAGGCTTGCTCTTCTGATGGGCTCCAATGACCTCGATAAAGGATGGCTTTGCCTCCCACGTGTAGCAACGGAATCGCATACTCGGCACAGACCACGACCGATCCAATCGCCCTCAGCAAAGCCAGATCATAGCTCTCGCGTTCTGTCGATCGGTGCCCCCAGGTTTCCGCTCGTTCTGCAACCGCTTGAGCTTGAGCCAACCCCAACCCCTCGATCACGCGATTGACAAATGCCACTTTCCGTTGAGTTGAGTCCATTAGAGTGATGGACCAACTGGGGCAGGCGATCGCAACAGGTAAGCCTGGAAATCCTCCCCCCGTTCCAATATCGATCACACGCTGATGCAGAGGCTGATCCACCAAAGGTGCAAGTGTCTGGATCCCTCGGAGAGAATCCCAAAGATGTTTCTCCCAAAAGTCGATGACACTCGTGATCCGGGTTAGATTTTGCCATTGATTCCCAGCTAAAACGTCTTGATAGAGTTGCTGAAATTGCCGGATCTGATGGGGATCGAGACACCAATCTAAAGTTTGTTGCCACAACGCTGGATCCCATACATCATCCGCATGAACTGGCACCTGGTGGACTCTAGACTCAGACCCCTGACTTGGAGGTGAAGCGTGAATGGGATCGGCTGCTGACATGATCTGGAATGAAGGAGCAACAGGATGGATAAAACAGGATCTGAACACAGCAAATCGCACCAAGGCAATGGCAAGATCACCATTTAGATATTGTTATTGTCGCCATAAGAAAATCTAATCTTTTTTTATGATCTCTAATGATCGTAAAGAGTCATTCACCTCACACTCTCGATCAGGGCTAAACGAGTAATTAAACCTCGATCGTGATTATTAATCAAGCTTAAGCTCAGCTACGGATTCAGAACTTGATCAAAACAAACTCAGCAGTTACTCTAGCTTACATCTAGCCATGAGATCGGGGTCCGACCCTACTCAGCAAAGCTAGATCAATCCTTAGGGATTCGGATGAGGGTTGAGTTGACCTGGTAGGATCTCCGCAATTGAAACGAGAGGCTGTTTCATGTCTGTGCAAGCTGTTGCCCCTGTTGTTCTCCTAATTTTAGATGGGTGGGGACATCGAGACTCGCTTGATGGTAATGCAGTTGCAGGTGCGAATACTCCTGTGATCAATAGCCTCCGGGCGGCTTATCCCCACACCCTCCTAAACGCATCCGGTCGGGCGGTTGGACTTCCCGATGGCCAGATGGGAAATTCTGAAGTTGGCCATCTCACCCTCGGATCCGGTCGGATCATCCCGCAAGAATTGGTTCGGATTGGGGATGCCGTTGCGGATGGGAGTGTAGCAACCAACCCCGTGATGCTCTCTCTTTGCCAAACCTTAAAACAGAAGCAGGGTCGCTTGCATTTGGTGGGTTTGTGTTCTCCTGGTGGAGTTCACTCTCACCTCAATCATTTAAAAGGCTTAGTCCGAATTGCCCGTGATCAGGGCATCCCCACATTCATTCATGCGATTACCGACGGACGCGATACCCGACCTCAAGCTGGAGCAGAATACCTGGCTGATCTACAACGCTATCTGGATGAGATCGGATTTGGCGTGATTGCCACGGTTGGGGGTCGCTACTTCGGTATGGACCGCGATCGTCGCTGGGATCGGGTTGAGAAAATGTATGCCGTGATGACGCAACCGGGATCTGGGGATGGCCGCACGGCTGAACAGGTTTTACGGGACGCTTACGATCAAGATCAAACCGATGAGTTTGTCCCCCCAGTTCGGATCGCTCCTGGCACCGTTCAGTCAGGTGATGGGGTGCTCTTCTTTAACTTCCGCCCCGATCGGGCTCGTCAATTAACCCAAGCCTTTGTCGATCCTGGGTTTAAGGGATTTGAGCGGGAGCTGATCTCGGATCTGGCTTTTGTGACCCTGACCCAGTATGAGGCTAGCTTGCCCGTCGAAGTCATGTTTAAGCCGCAAAATTTGGATAATTTGCTGGGTCAAGTGGTGAGTCAGCATGGTCTCAAGCAGTTGCGGTTGGCTGAGACAGAAAAATATGCTCACGTGACCTATTTCTTAAACGGCGGGATCGAACAGCCCTTTGCAGGGGAAGTGCGAGAACTGATCGAAAGCCCCAAGGTGGCTACCTATGATCTCGCTCCGGCTATGTCTGCTGCCGAAGTGACCGATAAAGCTCTGGAACATTTAGCCCGCCGTGAATACAGTCTGATTGTGATCAATTACGCCAACCCTGACATGGTGGGTCATACCGGCAACTACAAGGCAACAGTCACCGCCTTGGAAACGGTGGATCAGTGTTTAGGTCGGTTGCTGTCAGCCATCATTGCGATGGGAGGAACAACTCTGATCCTGGCTGATCATGGTAATGCTGAACTGATGTCGGATGAACAAGGCAACCCCTGGACGGCGCACACCACCAATCCTGTCCCCTTCATTTTGGTTGAAGGAGAAGGCCGTAAAATCAGTGGGCATGGAGCCAACGTTAAGTTGCGCAATGATGGTGGTTTAGCCGATATTGCTCCCACGATCTTAGAGATTCTAGGTCTGCCGCAGCCTGCGGAAATGACCGGACGATCCCTATTCCAACCGGCTGAGTACCAGGTGGAAGCGATCCGTAGTCCTGTTCAATTGGGCGGAGCTAGGGGGTGATGATCGAGGGGGTGATGACCGATCAGAAGGTCATTGAGTGAGTCAAGTCGATGAAACTCAAATCCATAGGTCCGATCGAGTTCGATCACTCTCAATCCAATAGAAGCAGTGATACGAGGGATGTCCAATTCAGTTTTTCTGAGCTTTAACAGCAGCAGCCCCGCGCTCTACCCAAAGGGTGAGAGTCGGGATATTGCGAGCGAGTTGACGATTCCATCCCAGAGTCGAATGCCAAGCGCAGCGTGAAACAGCGTCAGGATGGAGGAGGAAACGAGCCAATCTCTACTGGGCAAGGCTTTTATGCTATAACTTGGCTGGTTGGGAATACGGCTTTGTCCGATCTCTTGTCAACTACGCGGTGGGTACGCCCGTGTCTGCGCGCTGACGGTTCTTGCAATCGCTCCCGAACGAAGCGCGAAACCCGCTCTGTATGTTTAGCATCAGCGTCGGGAGTCGTTCACGATCATGCGGATAAAGCGCTATGGATTCCACTGTGACGGACAAGCCCCTGGTTGCGCTGCAGGATACTTTGCAGCAGATGCGCGAGCAAATGGATTCCAAAGTCCTGGTTGAGCTGACCTTGGAATATATCCGTAATGTTTTTGTGGCTCCACTGATCTGGTTAGCCCTCTACGACTACGACAATCACCAACTTGTTGGTCAAGGGGGGGTTACGCTCCTAGAAGATTATTCACTCCTCTTGGAGACCTACCCACTCCAACCCGGCGAGATCATGGAGCAAGTGGTGATCGAGCAACGGTCAATGGCGATCCCAGATATGTCACAGGAACCGCGCATGGGGTTCTGGCAACAACAAGCCAAACCGTTAGGGGGCATTCAGGGGTGTATCATTTATCCGATCCGAACCCAGCGCCGTTGTTTAGGGGTGTTGATGCTGGGATCCCAGGTGTGGGGGATCAATACGACTGAAGAGGAAAAAGCATTGCTGGGGATCCTTTTGGGTCAGCTATCAGCGTCGTTGGTGAACTTAGAAACACTTTGGAAGCAGCAGAATGAGCAACGGGCTGATGAACCTTTGCTATTGCTGGGGACTCAGCTCCGAAGTTTATCCTCAATGGATGAGCGACTGGCCGTAACAGCCCAATCTCTGCGTGAGTTTACAGGTGTACAGCGGGTCCAAGTCTACTGGTTTGATCGATTATCCAGCCATTTCTTTCTGCGCTGGGGTCGGCCACCTCAGTCATCGAAACCACCCTCGAAGACGTCTGGCCAGAAACCTTCCCCCAAGACTCCTAGCAAATTACCCCCCACGTTGGAAGCTCCAGGCATTGCCTTCCAAGCCTCGTATGATGCCCTTCCAAATCCTGCTCCAGGGTTCGTGTTGACCACTCGTGATCTGGGTGACATGTACTATACACTCACCGATGGTCAGTTGGTGTCTGCGACGGAAGCGAGTGGGGCGGTTCGATCGGAGGTGACCCCGAAGCTCATGCAGCAGTTGGGGGCTCAAGCTGTGCTAGCTGCACCGATCTTATTTCAACAGGAATTGCTGGGCTTTATCTCGTTAGAATCCGATCTGCCCCGTATTTGGGCGGACACCGAACGGCAATTGATTGCAGGAGCAGCCAACTTGCTGGCCTTAGCAGGTCCACTGGAACAGGTTGATATCCTTTTGGATCAGATCGAGTCGAATCAGGAACTTGTGGGTGACGTAGCCCGATCGATTTATTCCGATGGGGATCTACAGCAGGCATTGGACATTGCTGTGGAAGGGGTGGCTGAGCGATTGGAGATCTCGGTGTGCTTGGTGCTGCTCTACGAACCGGAGACCGGAACGTTTAACCTGTTTCATGAACATCGCCCCAATGTAGGATCTCGATCGGCAGCCAAACCAACCCCAACCCGCTTTGGCCCTCTCAATGAGCAAGATTGGCGTGATCTCCTCCAGGATGAAACTGTTGCCGCTGAAAACTATGCCCAGGATCTGCGGATGTTGTCCTGGAAGCAAGAGTTGGACTCGATGGGAGTACGTTCCTTGATGGTGACCCATACGGGATCTCATCTAGAGCAATCAAATCGATCGATCGAAGGGGTCTTGGTGATCCCGCATTCCCAATTACGGGCTTGGAATCGGGAAGAGCGGCGATTCTTGCGGAGTGTGGCCGAGCAACTTGGTGTTGTGTTGCGCCAATCGCAGTTGCAGCAAGCTCAGCAGCGTCAAGAGCAGGTATTGGATGGTCTGATCCAGACGGTGATGACTCTCCAGCACTGTTTAACGGCAGAGGATCTATTTCAAGCCACAACACCCTCAACGGCCCAATTGTTGAATGCTCCTTTAGCCTTGATCGCCCACTGGGTACCTGGTGCTGAAGTAGGATATGTCTATGCTCCCATTGGCCAAGAATCCTTTCGATTGACAGGATCAGAACAGATTGACTATATCAATGATCCCCTGATTGCGAATTGCTTGCAGTCTGAATCGGGTTTTGTTGCCTGGAATCAAACCGATCTGGCTCCGATCACGCAAGCCTGGTTGAGTGCGCCTGGATTAGGTACAGTTTTAGCCGTTCCTCTGGCTGGATCGGGGAGCTCGTTGGGTGTGCTAGTGGTTGGGGCTGAGTTGGGTCGGGTTTGGGCTTATCGAGAGCAACTGATCCTGATCGTGTTGGGTCAAGTCTGTGGCTGGACGTTGCAACGCCTATTGTGGACTCAAACGTTGCAGGGACAAGCTGAGATCTTGAATGAGTTGAACTGGTATAAGCACCGTCGGTTAGCGGATATGCACACAAGTTTGCTTGAAAATTTGCGCCGTTTGGGTCAGGTGCCGGAAACACCAGGGAATGAGGCCACTCGCTGGCAAAAAGTGGTCGAGATCGCCAGGTCGCTTCGAGAACAGACCCTTCTGACTCAACCTTTGCTCCAACAGCAGGAATTGTGGATCCTGAATCCGGCCATTGCCCCCATTCCGGTTGCGGTTGTGATCCGGCGGAGTCTAGCTCGCATCGATAATTTGGGACAAAAGCGACAGATCCGCTTCCGTGTAAATGGTGATACCAATATGACGATCCAGTCCGATCAGGGTCGGGTTGAAATGGTGATCCATGATCTTCTAGTGACAGCTGTCATGCGTTCACCGGAATCGAGTTATATCGATCTGTGGGTGCAGGAGAGTTCTGGATATGCCGATCTCTTGATCGTTGATTCTGGTATCTTCGATGTTAATTTGATGGCAGCTCTCAGTCAGGATCCTCAGTGGGATATTTACGGAGATCCCCTACTGCCAACGATCTTAAGTCAGAGCCCAGGTCGAGAGCTGAGTCTTTGCCGACGGATCCTTCAACGTCTGGGAGGAGAGCTGAGCTTTTATCAAATGCCGGAAGGTCAAAATGTTTCAAGGCTACTGCTGCCTTTAATGATGGAACCCAGTGTGATTGATGACGGTGGGTTACCAGAAACTTAATCCATAAACTGGGCTCGTCTGTCTACTGGAGGGAAAGCACCGATCTAACTTAACGTTAAGCCCATTGCTTGGATCCACCCCAAGACCTGCTACGCTACGCAAATTCATGAATCAGGGGAACGATTCCTGGGAAAATTGAGGTCTTGAGGGATATTGATCTGGATAAAGGTGTTTCTGTTTGAGGTGTTGTGGTGATGCTGATCAAAACTCGTTGGATCCGGCCTCTCCTGAGTCTGGGAGTCCTAGCTGGATTATCCTGGATGCTGCCTGCTTGGGGCCAAGATCCCTTTCGGAGTGGGGAGGATTCTCGATCCTTCAGCCCTGAAGTCAACCAAGCCTTTGAAGAATTCTTCTGTGCAGGGCGTTATCTCGGCAGCCAAGCCACCCTGGAAAGTGCTCTAGCTGCGTCGCCTGATGAGCCCATGATCTATGCCCTGCTTGCCTCGATCGCCTATTTTGAAAACGATCTGGAAGACTTTTCGGCCCAAGCCACTCAAACCCGTGAAGTGGCCGTCCAACTCAAGGAAGCGGATCCTCTGCGAGGCCATCTCTATGAGGGTGTGGGGTATGGGTTGGAGGCAGCCTACACGGTGATCCAAGATGGGGTTGTGATCGGACTTCCCAAAGCTCTACCCACCCTAAACAACTTATTTGAATCCGTGCGGGAAGCCCAAGCGATCGATGCTGAGGATCCTGAACTGAATTTGATCAATGGCTATATCGATCTGTTGCTGAGCAACCGGGACAAGGCATTGGCCCAATTTCAAGAGGCGGCTCCTCCCTACTTAGCCTATCGAGGGCAGGCTCTAACCTACCGGGATCTGAAACAGTACCCTGAAGCTCTAGAGGCCGTTGATCAAGCCCTGAGCGTGAGTTCCTGTACCAATCCTGAACTTTACTACCTCAAAGCCCAGATCCTGGCCGCTCAAGAGCGTTATGCTGAAGCCGTCCCCTTCTTCGATCAATCCCTGGCCGCCAGTGATCAACTTCCCGAAGCCCTAGTGTCGGACATCAAGCTAGAACGGGATCGAGCCGTTGAACGCAGCCTCACCTCTTCAACACCCCCAACGGCCAGCCCTGCTCCTTGAGAAGGGAACCAGGATCTAGAAATCTTCCAGCAGTGGACCCAGGCGGGAGAGGAGTGGATCATGGTTGTAGTCAACGGATCGATGGACAGATGCCGTTGTTCTCAGCTCGGATCCAGAGCGATTGGGGGATCCTCCAGTTTGGCCTTCCAGTCGCTGCACTCTCATCCGCAATTCGGCCAGTTCCCGTTCAAGCTGAATGAGGCGTTCCGGGTTGGCATCGGATTGGGTGATCCGTTCACTCAAGTCGTTGAGTTGCTGTTGGAAGATTTGCAGCGCTTGACCCATTTGCCCCGGATCCAGAGATCCCAGATCAAGCGATGGGAGGGGAGAAGCAGCAGCAGCAGGAGCTTCCACCGGAACCGTCTGCTCCATCACAGAAGCAGGAGCCGCCGTTGCAGCTAGAAAGTCCTCCCGATGAAACAAGAATTGGCGCAGGATCTGTTTGCAGAAATCGCTGAAACTGGGGAACTCGCCTTCCGCCAGAACTCGATCGATCGCATCCAGCAGATCCCGATCCTTTTCAGAGTTCAACGTAATTGATTTTTTAACCGTTTGTCCCATGAGATTGGTGCCGTTGAGCCACGTCAAGTCCGATCCAGTTGCATCCAAATGTCCAATATGCAGAGTCTAACTGTGCAGAGTGTCATCGAGCCTTAATCGTCAAAATGCTGATCTTGTACTGCTGATCTTGTTCTAGGGATCCCGGTGGGACTGATCAACGACCCAGGGACGCTAATTGGACCTCACCATAAATATACTGCCCCAGGGCATTCGCTGTCCGAGACGGTCGGGATAAATGGGAAGTCAGCATGGCTTCTTTTAGGAGAGGCTGCAGATCCTCCCAGAAAAACTCGCCTCCACCTCCAGTCACCAACACATCAGTAGCCCGCTCTGGCAGCCAATCCAATAACTTATCCGAGAGTTCACGAGCAAAGGCTTTCCGCAGGGTGGGCAGAACATCATCCAAATTCGTAGGAGTTTTTGCCCCACGCGGACGATAAAACCGTTCACCTCTGGGACGATTCACAGCCTCGATCAGGGAAAAGGATTGACTATCGGCCTTCTCGATCTGCTGAGCCACCTGGACATAAAACATATCCATACCAAAGGACACACTCATGGAAGCCCCCCGCGCAAACCGGAAGCGATCTACCATCAGAAAATCGGTGGTTTGATGGCCAATATCGACAATAGCGATCGAGAGATTGCTGAAGCTGGTTTGGGTTTGACCTTCTGACCAGATCAAGCTGCCATAGCCCTCCGGCATCACCCAGACTTGATGGACGTGGATCCCTCGTTCTTCTCCCCGAAAGTTCATCACATGCGGACCTTGGAGCAAACCGATCAGCTGTTCTTTCTCTCGATCAAATTGATCCTGAGAGAGGAAGGGCAGACCCAAGACCACATCTAAATTACCCTGCAACCCAAAATGCCCAACACAGGCAAAGAGTTTGATCAAGGCATCTTCTACTTTCGATTGACCCATGCCTAATCCGGCCCCAAAGTCAGCCGCTAGCTGGCCAATGGCATACCCTTCTCCTTGATATTCCAACCACATATCGAGTAAGGGATCTGTAGGCTTAAAGGCAAAGCCCCCGCGCCGAACTTGCTCAACGGGTAAATGTTTGACATTGGAGGGGATCAAAACCACTTTATCGACGGTTCGACTGGCACAGGCTTTGGTTGAAGTCCGACCTAAATCGACACTGAGTAAGTGATAAAGATCCGAAGATAGGGGGGTGCTCATGGCGTGACTGCCTCCGGTGACTGGCATGGATGGCAAAGAAGATCGCAAAGACTCTGTCATCCACCACTTATACCTGAATTGGCTCCAGCGGAACAGGTATGAGCCTAGATTTGGATCCTCAGAGTTTGTAACGGAGTATAGCCTGCTTAGTGCTTTGGGGACTGCTGAATTAACCAGTTCCGGGCATCTGAGATCCCATACAAAATCAAGCTGGGCTCCAGGATCAAGGCATGATCCCGACATTCCTCCTGCACTAGCCTGAACACTAGATCCCCATCTCCTCCCGTGATCACGATGGCACTCTGGGGGAAACGGCGGAGCCAATCTCGACAATAATCACGCAATCCAGCACTGATCGTGTACAAAATGCCGCTCTGGATCGCGGTGACGGTGCTTCTAGCCCAACGAGGTGGCAAGCTGTTTAAATCCACATTCAACTCCACGCAGGGCAACGTTGCGGTATGAAGATGCAGGGATCTCGCATGTAATCCCAATCCCGCCAGGATCGCTCCTCCCAGAAACCGCCCTTCTGGATCCCCACCGGAAAGTGTCAAGGCTGTCCCGGCATCGATCACTAAACTGGGCCATCCCCAGCGCTTCCCTGCAGCCAAGAGTCCCAACGCCCGATCGAGACCCAAGGTTTCGTAAGCATTGGCCATAGGGATCTGATCCAGGGTTAACCGATGGATCCGGGAGGAATCCAATCGCTGTGGGCTCGAAATCGAGGATCCAATTTCAGCGATCCAGATCTCAATTCGATCGGGCAGAGGGGGAGGCGGCGTGGCCGGAAAGCGATCCACCTGCAGTAAGGTTTGATCCGCGAACCATCCCCAGCGCTGGTGCGTATTTCCTTGGATCACAGCAAGCCAGGTTGCCGATCGGAGCAACGAAGATTGAGACATACCGTTAAGAGGTGAGAGGTTTCGCTAGATCGATCCATTCGATCCATTTCGATCCATTCGATCCATTCGATTCATGTGATCCATACCGATCTTGTCCAAGTTAAACCTGAAGGATATGATCAGGAGCTGCCTGTTGCACGAGGCGTGATTGAATGCTCTCAACCGTTCATGATCATCCACAATCCTCCAACACCCTTCAAGTGTCGCTGCGCTGCGATCCAGGTGGAATGCATCTCCATCTCCCCGATCCAAATCTCTCGTGGCAGGAGTGTTGGGATCAGGTGATGCTGCGGCTGCAGAGTAGTCGTCCCTTCTGGCCAGGAAGTTGCCCCCTCACCCTGTGGACTAGCACCAGAGATCTTGATCCCTCTCAACTGCAGCTTTTGGACGCCCAACTCAGCCTCCATCGTCTCAGCCTGCAACGGGTCCGCACCCAATCTCGATCCACCGCGATCGCTGCCGCCAGCCTCCGCTACTCCGTCGATCAGCGGTTGATCCCACCCCCACCCCCCACCCCCACCCCCACCGATCCCCTCTACCTCCGAACCTCCCTTCGTTCCGGGACAG
>CAZONZ010000003.1:14220-30580 GCA_964581005.1 uncultured bacterium | reverse complement strand
CCTGGAAGTTTCAGTCATTCAAGAAAATCCAGATCTTACCTGCGTAGAGTATATCTTGCGACATAGCATATCTCTCGTCATACTGACAAGCTGGTGTGTTGGCAGTATATTCTACTGCTAGGGCTTAGACATTACTCCGAATAACTTGACGATTAACTTGACGATATTTCCACTCACTTCGGGTAGCTGCCTGATCACTGAGATGGTTTGACTTCCTCTACTGAACTGGAATGTTAGCCTAGAACGCTATTGCTCTTTGAGAGCAATTAAGTTAAACTCCAAAGGTATAATAAGGAAAGTAAGGTTGTATCCACATGAAAGACTGGAGTAACATTTTCTCAAATATCCGCCAAGATCTGTCTGAAGCTAATCTTGAAATTATTTTTGTGCAGCCTTTTTTAGAAGCTCTTGGCTTCTGTGTTCCAAGAAATTGCAGAAAAGATCAGAACTGGCAAGGAAGTCTTGACGGTCAGGCTAGAACCGTGATACCTGACTATATATACTTGCTGGCGAACAGAAGACCAAAGTGTGCCTCCCCTTCTTGTGGTTGAAGACAAGAGAGTCCATCCATCAGAAATGAGTGATGCTATTCAGCAAGTTCAGGATCAAATGGTGATCATCTCTGCCTGTTTTGGATTAGCTACGAATGGCTTAGAATATCAGCTTTGGCAACGGCATGAGAAGGTCTGTGTTCCTCGCACTCGTATCTTACCGCTAAACTTAGAAACTATTGAAAGGACGATCGAAACTATCAAAAGCATACTTGAGAAACCTCGTACTGCCCTGACTGTAATGTTTTGGAATGAAAAGGGTGGTATTGGCAAGACGACAATTACTGCTAACGTTGCTGCAACCTTGGCCCTGAAGGGGAAGAAAGTTCTCATTATGAATTTGGACTTTCAGGGAGACTTAAACGCAACTTTTGGGTTTGAACCGAGATCCGAGTATAGACCTTTTATTACTTTAGATGAAGTGTGCGAACAGGTGATCGCTGATGAGCCAGCAGAGATAAACAAATTAATTCGGACAAAGCAATTTGAGATCAAAGGGACAGGTTTTCTTAGTAGGAAGCTGATCGAATGTTCAATAGACATTATCCCAGGAGATTCTTCCTTCGAAAGTGTTTTGCTGAGACTTAGTCGAGATATCGGTATCATCAAACTTATCATTGACCAGCAAGCAGCTTATACTTATGACTATATTCTCTTGGATCTAGCCCCCAGTCTCAGGGATCTGGGTATTGCTGGAGCCATCACTGCTGATTTTCTTTGTCTAATTGTAGATAATCAAAGTTTCGCCGTCAATGCCACACCGCGAGTTCTGACAACATTGAAAACTAGTATACTCTTTGAAGAACTTGAGGTTCCGCTTCCGATCATCAACTCAATCATTTTTAACCCCAGGCTGCAAACTATTGGAACTGTTAAATCAGCAAGAGACAAAATCCAAGAAAAGTTAAAGGGACTGAACCTCGATTTTAGAATTTACTCTCTTAATAACTATGTAGAGATCGATAACGCTGCTGAAGCAGGTTTACCAGTTGTTCTTTACAGATCTGGGAGCAAATTCGCCGCAGCCTTTGATCACCTCGTCCGTTCTATCTTCGGAGTGGAATGATTATGACCAGACTAGCAGAAGGATCCATCATTCAAGTCGGAGTGAAACAGATCCAGCAAAACTATCAGCTAACTCCGCAGGATGAAAAGTTGGCTACTGATCTTGCTCTCTTTATTCATGAGAGTACGAAAGTATCAATTTCAGCAGTCGGTGGACCAGATAAAGTGACGAGATCGTACAACTGGATTCCCGTTTATGTCAAAGAAAATGGAAATCGCAATTATGAAATTGTTGGTAGTCCTGTAGTTCTGGAGGCTTGTAAAAAAGCAGGGTTGACCATTGTAAATTGCCTTCAGCTTGATCACTCGAAAGAAGCGGAAAAGCAAGTAGAATACTTGTATAGGGGTCTGGTACCTAATATGGAAAACCATAACGGAAATCATGGAAATTCTAATGGAAACACTGATCTCAATTTACTTGATCTAAAAAATCTCACTAGAAATATAGAGGTTAAGCTGATGGCTGACTTAAAAGACCTTCTTGCTCATTATGTTAATAGCTTAGAGGCTAAGATCGATACCATGATAGAAATTGTTACACCACCTCCTCGTCCGAAGTTTTATATTAACAATCGATCTCAAGATTATCTCTTTGAGAAACTCAGATCTGTTAAGGGATTTGGGGGAAAAACAACTCCTGCAGTCATTCAGGCAATCCAGAAAAAGGATCTTTTTACCTCTGAGCGCGAACTGCTACAGAATGTGCCTCAGTTCTGGGCTAAAAGTCGGAATGCACCATCTGCCAACTTCAACAAATTGAGGAATACTTATGAAATTGATTATTCTTATCCCTCTGATCAAAGTTATTAACACCTGGACCTATGGGCAAGCTTTATCTTGGGTTAAAGCAATCTCTAGAACCTCACTCAATTGTTGGGCTAACACGTTCACTTGAGGAGACGCCATCATCGTATGGTGATCTCCAGGCACCCAGATGACCTCGATCGGGGTACTGCTATAGTCTTGCCAGCCCCAATCCTCCCACTCAAACCACTCCTCCTGCATAACCTCGGTTACTTCAGTGAAGCCTCCTTCCGATCGAACTAGCACTAAAGGAACCTTGATGGCCTGATCCGGAGTGATCTCGTAGCGGGTCTGATTGTTCAATTTGTAGACTTTCATCAAGCCCCGTAGTTGCCGGGTGGGAGTTCCTTCTGGAAGAATGCCTGCTTCGATCAGTTTGGTTAAGGTGTAGTTATACTGGGCGGCTTCGTCGGGGAGCTGCTTTAACACCTCTGCTTCAACCCCGATCGGGCGACCATAAAGACCTTCCGCTTGCTTCATCACCATAGCTAGCCATTGCCATTCTTCCATCTGCCGTTGTTTGGGATAACGCCGTTCTCGTGGTGCAACGGTGTCCACTGCGATCACCAGCCCAATCGGTTCTCCCTGATCCTGCAATTGCTGTGCCATTTCATACGCGACCCAGGATCCAAAGGAGTGTCCTGCCAAATAATAGGGACCGTGGGGTTGGATCGATCGGATTGCGTCAATGTAGCGGCGAGCCATGACGTCCACAGAGTTGTCACAGTCTTCCAACCCATCCAGGCCCCTAGGTTGGAGTCCGTAGACAGGGTAGTGAGGACGTAGTAATTGTGCTAATGAGTTCAAGTAGATCACATTGCCCCCAGCTCCAGGTACAACGAATAACGGAGGGCGATCCCCTTGAGGTTGGATGGGAACAAGCGTGGGCCAGGGGACGATCGTAGTCTGTTCCTGGTGTGCTTGGTCGAGGAGTTGGGCTAGCTGGGCGACAGTAGGAGACTGGAATAGGATCGCTAACGGGATCTGCACCTGAAACTGACTCTGGATTTGAGCCATGAGCTGGACCCCTAGTAGGGAGTGACCTCCCAGATCAAAGAAACTATCGTGAACTCCCACCGCAGAGATCTTCAGTAGTTTGGCAAAGATACTGCAGAGGAAAGCTTCTTGGGGAGTACGAGGTGCTGCGTAGAGCCGATCCCGGTTTCTGGTTTCCCGATCCGGTTTCGGTAGAGCTTTGCGATCAACTTTGCCATTAGGGGTTAGGGGGAGAGATCCTAGCTGCACGAAGAGAGCAGGCACCATGTAATCAGGCAGGTGCTGTTTGAGAAACGCCTGTAATGCTCGGATATTGAGATCGGTCTCACTCACAACATAGGCCACCAATCGCTGATCACCAGGCGTATCGGCTTGGGACATCACAACGCATTGCTGAACCTGTTCCTGGCGACTCAGGACGGTTTCAATCTCCCCCAACTCAATTCGGAACCCCCGGATCTTGACCTGATGATCAAGACGACCTAGAAATTCGATCGTGCCATCGATGAGATAGCGGGCCAGATCGCCAGTTTTATAGAGACGATCCTGACCAAAGGGATTGGGGATGAATGTCTCGGCGGTTAGATCGGGGCGATTGAGATAGCCTCGTGCCAAACCTGATCCCCCAATATGGAGCTCTCCAGGCACGCCGATCGGGACAGGGTTTAGGTAGGCATCCAAGATATAGATCTGAGTGTTGGCGATCGGTTGGCCAATGGGTATCAGCGGTCGAGCCTCGCTGGTTTGAGGGAGTGTTGAGGGATCGATCCGGAATTGTGTAGACCAAATCGTTGCTTCGGTAGGTCCATAAAGATTCCATACGGTGCTGCCCGTGGCAAGGAGGTGCTTGGCCAGTTCAGCGGAGAGGGCTTCACCCCCACAGAGGAGAGTCATTGGCGTTGAAGGGTTAGCCCAGCCAGCGGCTAGTAGCATTTGCCAGGTGGCAGGGGTTGCCTGCAGGATCGTGGCTTCGGTGGCGTGAAGCTGATCTTGCAATAGATGACCATCCTGAGCAACCGTCTGGGGCATGATCACCACTTGGGCTCCAACGGTTAACGGTAAGTAGATCTCTAGTCCTGCAATGTCAAAGGCAAGGGTCGTCACCGCTGCCAACCGATCGGTGGCCTTCAATCCAGGAGTCTGTTGCATGGAGTAGAGGAAATTCACTACTGACTGATGTTCGATCTGAACTCCCTTCGGCTTGCCTGTCGATCCGGAGGTATAGATCACATAAGCCAGGTTATCGGCGTTGACCTCGGAAGGGGGAGAGGTGACAGGGGTATGATCGATTTTAGATAGGTCTCTATCCATACAGATCACCTGAGCTTCAGAGTTAGGACGTTTGCCCAAGAGAGAGGTCTGGGTTAGGAGTACAGGGATTTTTGCATCCTCGATCATGAACTGTAAGCGGTCGTGAGGATAGTTCGGATCCAGAGGTACATACGCTCCCCCAGCCTTGAGGATCCCCAGTAATCCAATCACCATCTCCAAGGATCGTTCTAGACAGATGCCGACCAAGACTTCAGGACCAACTCCCAAGATCTGCAGATGGTGTGCAACTTGATTAGCTCGTCTATTTAATTCCTCATAGCTTAATTCCGCATCTCCAAACCGGATCGCTATTGCGGTGGGAGTTTGATCCACCTGAGCTTCAATTAGATGGTGAATACATTGATCTTGAGGATACGCTCTGGCTGTTTGATTCCACTCCATGAGTAGTTGGTGCCGCTCTGAAACTGTCAATAGAGGTAACTGATCAACCCTCTGCTCAGGATTGGCCACGATACCAGCTAACAATACTTGAAAATGATTGGCCATTCGAGCAATTGTGGCATCATCAAAGAGATCAGTTTTATATTCCCAGGATCCAACTAACCCTGTGGCTGTATCGGTGATTGTCAAGGTCAGATCAAACTTGGCTGTTCCCCCCTGAGGTGGCAGAATTCGGAGGGTTACGTTGGGCAACTCCAGGATCTCTTCGGGTGGATTTTGGAGGGCAAACATGACTTGAAAGAGAGGGGAGTAGCTTAAGGATCGCTCCGGTTGCAATGCCTCAACGATCTGGGCAAAGGGAAGATCCTGGTGATCATAGGCTGCTAGAGTTGCATCTCGCACTTGTTGCAATAGATCGCTAAACCGAGGATTGTCTTCAAATCGAGTTCTGAGAACCAGGGTATTGACAAAAAAACCGATCAACGGCTCAATTTCAGGTCGATTTCGGTTGGCGATCGGGGATCCAATCAATAGATCGGGAGTACCTGTATAGCGGTAGAGCAGGGTAGCAAAGGCTGCCAGTAAGGTCATGAAGAGGGTAGTGCCTGATCTCAGACTGAGTTGCTGAAGGGGCTGACTAAGATCAGGATCTATGGCCACTGTTTGGGTTTTTCCCAGGTAGGTGGGCTGGGCTGGGCGAGGTCGATCGGTGGGTAAGGAGAGGGCGGCTGGGGCATTGGCTAATTGATCTTTCCAATAGTTTAGTTGAGTGTCTAGAACGTCTCCCTGCAACCACTGTCGCTGCCAAACGGCAAAGTCAGCATACTGGATCGCTAATTCGGCAAGCGGTGAGGGCTGATCCTGACAATAACTGGGGTAGAGCTGGGTTAATTCCTGAATCAAGATCCCTGTAGACCACCCATCTGAAATAATATGATGCAGGGCCATGATCAACATAAAGTCGTGATCGGATTGCTGGAGTAAGGTGAAACGGACTAGAGGAGCTTGGCTTAGATCAAAGGGACGTTGGAGCTCCTGCTGGGCTCGTTGATGGATGTCGGTGTCCGTGAGAGGGTATTGCCGCTGGTCTTCATAGATCAATGGGGAAGGAGTTTCTGTAGGATGGATCACCTGTCGGGGTTGGCCATCGATTAGGGAAAAGCTTGTACGGAGAATGGCATGGCGGCGGATGATCTCTGCGATCACGCGCTCCAGAGCTGCGATATTCAACGATCCGGAGAGTTGGGTGAGTCCCAGAATGTTGTAGCTGGTATTGTCGGGCTCAAGGTGGGCGAGGAACCAGAGGCGCTCCTGGGCAAATGAGAGGGGGAGTGGCTGATCATAGCTGGGTAAGGGGGGGATTGCGTGGAGGAGGGAAGAAGGATCCGGTTGAGAAACCTGGTTGGCGTGTTGGAGAAAGGCGATCACGTCTGGCTTGCGGGCGGCCAGTTGTTGGCGGAGATCGGCGGTTAAGACTCCTTGGGGGGCATCACAGAGGAGACGACCGTCTTCGATCCAGAGTTTGACATCTTGACTGGCCAGATCAGCCAGAAATTCGGTTAGGGGTTTCAAATTTCGATCCTCTCGCGCTCGTCAGTCTCAACGAAGTCTCCCGATACTGCCTGCAGTTGCTGAGCCAGGGATCGATCAAAGGTCTCTGGATTGGGGGTGGCTGCAAGCAGGGGATCGATCTGCTCACTCAAGGTAGCGATCGTGGGGGCTTCAAACAATACTCGTAGGGGTAAGGAGATCTGAAATGCTTGCCGCAACCGTGAGATCACTTGGGTGGCTAGCAAGGAGTGGCCTCCTAATTCAAAGAAGTTGTCATCGATACTGATCTCGTTCAGTTTCAGCAGGCTTGTGAAGATCTGGGCAATGGTGATCTGAGTGGGGGTTTGCGGGGGGATGAGCTGGCGTTGGTGCTGGAGGGCTTCGTCGGGATTGGGTAATCGCTGCCGATCGACTTTGCCGTTGGGGGTGAGGGGGAGAGCATCCAGCAGGATCAAGTTGGCCGGGATCATGTAGTCCGGGAGCTGAGTTTGGAGCTGATCGCGTAAGGTTTCCAAGCCTGAAGGAGCTGGAGATGTGGAAGAACCTGAAGAACCTGAAGATCCTGAAGAGCCTGAAGAGCCTGAAGAGCCTGAAGAGCCTGAGGATCCTGAAGATCCCAAAGAATCTGAAGATCTCAAAGAACCTGGAGATCCTAAAGAACCTGGGGATCCCAAAGAACCTGGAGATCCCAAAGAACCTGGAGTGCTTGAGGATTCTTGAGATTCTGGAGATCCTGAAAGACCTGGAGCATTTGAGGATCCTGAAGGTTCTGAAGATCCTGGAGCTCTTGAGGATCCTAAGGATCCGTTTGCGGCGACCAGATAAGCCACCAAGCGTTGTTGATCAGCTTCACCCCAAGGAATCACAACAGCTTGCTTAACCTGCGGCTGGGCTTCTAGAACAGCTTCAATTTCCCCTAACTCAATCCGAAACCCTCGAATTTTCAGTTGATGATCGATCCGTCCCAAAAACTCAATCGTCCCATCCGGGAGATAGCGCCCCAGATCCCCAGTTTTGTAGAGCTTGCTTGAAGATCCTGAAGATCCTGAGGATGCAGAGGGAGGTGGATTCCAGGGGTTGTCAATAAAGCGATCAGCGGTCAGACTCGGACGGTTGAGATAGCCTCTGGCCACGCCAGCCCCACCGATGTAGAGTTCGCCCATAACCCCGATCGGAACAGGCTGCAGATACGGATCCAAAATGTAGATCGTGGTATTGGCTAGTGGACGACCAAGCGGCACTGTGGCTGTGCTCCAAGCCTGAGCTGCTGACGGGATCGCATAGGTTAAAACCCCTACAGTTGTTTCAGTGGGACCATAGTGGTTCACGATCCGACAATCCCCAGCTTGATTCAGAATGTCCTGGATCCATCGCGTGGAGGATGCTTCGCCGCCCAGGATCAAGGTTTTGCGAGGCAACACAGAGGCTACAGTTGGGGCTGTTTTGGCTAAGGTCGCAACGTGGGAAGGGACGATCTTGAGGTAGTCGATCGCGTTCGCCTCAACATAAGCTGCTAAGGCTTGACTATCAAAAATCGTCTCCTCAGACAAAATGTGAAGACAGCCACCCGTACAAAGTGCCGGAAAGATCATTGTGTGACCAAGATCGGCGCTGAATGTGGAGACCAGAGCAAAGCTGCTGTTGGGTTCAAATCCGATCCGATCGATCACGGCCTGGACATAGTTAACCAACGATCGGTGTTCAATGCCGACTCCCTTGGGTTTTCCGGTAGATCCAGAGGTGAAGATCACATAGGCTAAGTTGTTTGGAGACGCTTGATCATTGGCTTGAATGTCTGGATCCCTCAGTTCGTTAGTATCAGTGGCACCCTTTGATCCTGTTAAATCTTCCAGATCCGTCAGATCTGTATCTAAGCACAGAATATGCTGGAGGGTGCTCGGTAAGCGGGTTTGCAAGGATCGCTGAGTCAGCACAATGGTGATTCCTGCGTCCTCCACTAAGTAGGCAAGACGATCAGGAGGATGACTGGGCTCCAGAGGCAGATAGGCTCCCCCTGCTTTCAAGATCCCCAGGATGGCCACCATCACTGTTAGGGATCGCTCCAAACACACCCCCACTCGCACCTCTGGCCTGACTCCCAAGGATCGTAACCGTTGGGCCAGCTGATGAGCTTGGTGATCTAACTCGGCGTAGGTGAGCTGATCGGTCTCAAACTGAATGGCAGGCTGATCGGGGGTTCGCTGCACTTGCTGCTCAAATAACTGGTGGATCAGTTGAGGACCAGAGAAGAGGGTCTGGGTTTGATTGAGATCCACAAGCAGGTTTTGCTGGGCAGATGGACTGAGTAAACTGATCTGATCGATCGAGGCTTGCGGTTGCGTGAGGACATGCGTGATAAAGGTTTGAAACTGATCGGCCAACAGATCTAGATAGGCATCCGGGAAGGCGTTTGGATCGTAGTGAAGCTCTAGGTGGATCTCTGGATCTCGCTGGTAGAAACACGCCTTGAGTTTGAACCGATCAAAACAAGCTGACTGGCGTTCAATCTGGAAGGTGATCGGCTGATCCGATCCATCTGACTTGGGGGACTGGATTGCGATCGCGGTAGGGTAGGCCTGGAACTCAAAACAGAAGGGGAAGAAGGGTTCCGTTACATTTGAGCTCTGGTTATCAGCTTCAGAGGTGATCCCTTCCCAGCTGAAATACTCCTGTAGGGCTTCGGCTTGATCTAGGGCTGGGTGGATCTGCTCCAACACTGACTGGAAGGGTGTCCCTGACTTGAAACTGATCTGGAGTGGGATATGTTTGGTTAGTAAACCGATCGATGCTGCGAGATCTTCATACTTCCGCCCATCCAAGGCAACCCCTACCAGGATCTCAGTGTTTTGGGTTAGACGCCAAAGGAAGGTTTGCCAACAGGCCAGAAAGAACCGATCGATCCAGGTTCCAGCTTGAACGACACGATCCTGCAGTTTTGCCACTTGATCAGAGTCGAAGGATACCGTCAGAACACGAGGGGCAAAGGGAAGCGATGGATCTGTTGCTTGTTCTAGGGGTAATCGGGTTTTGATCTGTGTTGTGAGATTGAGCTTGCGCCACTCAGCCTGAGCCAGGGTCAACGCCTCTGAATCAGGATCCTCCAGCAGATCGTTCAGCCATTGGGCAATATCAATGTATTGGATCGGTCCCTCAGCCTCATCTGCATCCTCTGGATCTGTAGCTGACGCATTAGAGGTTGCATCTGTTGGATCAGGAGCATCATCAGCTTCATAGGCATGGGCGATCATCTGGATCACGATCTCCCAACTTTTTGCATCTAGATAGAGGGCAGGAGCGGTGAGGGAAAAAATGGATCGATCGGCTGAGGTTTTGGTGATCACTCCTGAAACCAACGAGCTGGCATCAGTCACGTTAAAGCTTAGCTGGCGACCCTCTTGCCAGATTGTCTCTAGAAGGGCACTGAGATCCGGGCTCTCCTCAGCTTGACGGGAATTGTAGATCGTGAGTCCGATCGGGTTAACGGGATCGACGACTTGCAAGGGCAAACTCATTCCTGGCAAGGATCGAAAGGTCGTGTGCAAGATCTCTTGTTGGCTTACCACCTGCTTGATCGCTCGTTGCAGCCGATCGAGATCCAGTGGACCTGTGATTGACACCTGGCATTGAGCACGATAAGGGGTGGGTTCGCCCTCGGATTGCAGCTGCCATAGGTGTTTTTGTTGGGGGGAAAGCCGAAAGCCTTCAATCTCGTGTTGATCCATTTCATTGACCATCCTTCCTGTAGAACTTCCTCTAGGCGACTGGCAATCCAGGCACGCTCTAATTGCTGGGGCAACCGGGTTGGGATCTTGACTCACCGATCAGGATCACCCGATCAGACAACGTGATCGTTAGGATTGTTGAGACAGGTGACAACATCCTCAAAGCATTTGGCAGAGAGAAACGGCTGGCCCAGCTTTTTGACCCATCTCAAGTTATAGAGCTTAACCCAGCGGAAGTGAAACACCTTCCAGCTACTCATATGGGGAATTTGCTCTAATTCATTGGCGGCATAGATCTCCAATAACTCACTAAAATCGTGATCACTGATCTCAATCGGCTCACGAGTCAACCGATTCTCAATGCGCTTGCCGGTTTTGCGTTTGAGATTGGCAAGAAACGAGAACTGGTTTTGGATCGAGAACCAATAGGCCAACTGCTCTGCTTCAGGACCAATCATCTGCTTGACTTGATCGCGTGCATTCAGATCAACACTCGCCTTCGTAAACGTTTGAGTGCTATAGATCGAATGGTAAAGCCCTGCCCAACAGATATGATCAGGGTTATCCCATTTGCGGAGTAGCTTATAGGTTCCTTCCAAATGCTGCAAGAGATTGCCCTCACCTCGATGAGCTAGAACATCCACCTGAAGCGCCTTCAACTTTTCTACAGCCTCTTGATAACTGATCATGATCATGACCTCCCGTGATCCATACGAGCACCCTCTACGAGTTCATTCCCAAGCAAGACTCACGAACCTATCTTAATACCCACGTCCAACCTCCTCAAGCTCAGGACTTGGTTCCATCTCACGATCTGCAGGATCTTCTTGCTCTAAACAAACTTCTTGATCCAGACCGGGATCTAGCTCCATTCCGATGTCGCTGCCTAGAAACCCTTCCCCCAGTGCCATCAGTTGTTGATCGAGATGTTGCCACCGAATGTAGCTGTAGACCACGATCGAGACCAATACAATTAAACAGCCCTCTAAGATCACCAAGAACCCGATCCCGCGCCCTTGCCCAGTATCAATGAGCTGTCCAACTGTGCTAGCCAGGATCCCGTCTTCTAAGAACATCGGCTCCAACACAACATCGGCTAATGGGCTGGCACTGATATTCCCAAACGCAGCCAGGAGTCCGGTAAAGGCTCCCACCAATGAGAGAACCCGCCCCTGAAAACTTGGCTTGGTATAGGTTTGCCAGATCACCTGATGGGTCGCCAGGATAATCGGCAACGTAAAGAAAGACACAAAAATCCCACAGGCAATGATCGCAGGCGATGGTCTTAACCCCGTTACCACTAACCCAACCCCATTGATCGATGAGGCCACTAATAAACTGGCGAGCGCATTCGATCCACCTCCCCAAAAACTCATCAAAATGCTTCCGGCCACCATACCCGATCCGCCAATCGACATCACACTGCCAAAGATCTGAGCGGTCGAAAAGGATAAGATCAAAGGATTCAGCAAGACATTAGTCATCCCATTTACAAAGAAGTGAACTCCCATAAAGACCAGCAAAATGATCAGAGCAAACTGAGAGGACACAATCTTCCAGCCATCCGCGATCTCTTGAAGAATCGATCGTTTTTGCTCTAGTGAAGTAGGCTCTGGTTCAGGTTGGGGAATGGTGACAAACAGGAGGGTCAAAAGCCCGATCCCATAACTGGCTAAATCGATCCACAGCAAGCCATCAAGATCAACTGTAGCTATCAAGAGTCCGGCCAACGCTGGAGCCGAAATTTCACTGAGAGCGGTGCTGAACTGGATCAAGCCATTGACGCGACCGAGCTGTTGCTTCGGGACCATCATCGGCACAGCGGCCCCTTTCGCCAGCATCTGAAACGATCCACAGAGCGAGGTCACAAACGCCGAAATGTAGGTATGCCAGACCTGTAACTGATCCTGCATCAGCAACACCACCAGCACAAGCGTGACTAGGGCTGCCACACAATCGCTGTAAAAAATGATCCAACGTCGATTCCACCGATCGACCAATGCCCCAATAAAGGGCGTCAGCAAGACACCTGGTAACGTTGTAATAAAGAACACAAGACTCAGCTGTGTCACCGCATGAGTGGTCTGATACACCCAGATCCCCAGGCCAAATCCTGTTAACCGGGTTCCGATCTGGGAAAGCGATTGACCCAGCCAAAAGAGGGTGAAATTCCGCAGCTGATTAAACAGCACCAAGAGCTGGCACATCCAGAATGACTGGGTGTTAGGAGAAGAAGGGCTAGAACGATCAGAGGAATGGCTACTCATTTGATTAGGCTAAGGGTGTTCACTTAAGAAGTTAGTGGCGTAGGACTTGACCGGACAGAACAGACGCTGATCCAGATGGAGAGGTTTGATCCATTTCCGACTCCAAGAGTTGATCGCTGGCAGGATCACTCACGGAATCCAAACTGGAGGAGTTGGGGGGCATGGAACTGTACCAGGGAGCTGTGATCAATTGACCCAGCACGAAGGCAAACGGAGGGAGTTGAGCGTGCAACTGTTGATCGACCCACTCCAGCACACCCCCACCTGTGGCCGCCAGCAGATCCAGACCCACCACTTCACCGTGGCTTTTCGGGATCGGCAATCCTGTCTCAGTTAGAGGCTGAATCCCCAGGTTCATGATCACCAACAGCGGGGCCGATCCTTGAGCATCATGCAGCAGCACACAGCGTAGCCCCTGCTCTTTGGAGAAGAGAACGGTGCGACTGCCGTTGTAGATCAGAGGGATCCGGCGACGAATTCCGGCCAAGGTTTGGATCAGTCGGAAGGTGTCGTGATCTTGGTGGTAGGCTTGAAACACTTTGCGATTGATCGGTCCAAACTTCCAGACACAGGCAGGGTTATCAAACATGTCTTCTCGCACATGGCAATCATGCCCGATCCATTCGCCTGTATCTTCGCGTTGATGCATTCCCAACGCACCCGAAAATTCTTGCTCGGTTCCTGCATAAAGCACAGGTCGCTGCGGTCCTAAGATCGAACAAGCTAAAGCAAAATGTAAACAACTGGTGGCTGTGGATCGCTGCGGGTGTCGGGTTAAAAACTCATGCAAGATCCGGGTGGTATCCTGATTGTCTAAAAACATCAGGTTATTCCGCCATCCTGTAGTGTAGGTTGATTGCGGCACCAGGAACCCACAAAAATAATCTGCGAAACCTCCCAACCAATCCCCTCGACCCAGAGAATACTTCAAGGTGTAGTGGGTGGGATAGTCGAGAAAGCCTGAAAATTTGGCCGCGTTGTACTCAGTTAATTCCGGGTGAGTGCTGCCTGCATGTTCCGCGATCTGCAGGAAATGAGTTTTGCCCAGATAAGAGGCATAGCGCCAGATCTCAGCAACACAAGGCTGCCAGAAATCTACTCCCACATGTCGGACTGAGTCATAGCGAAATCCATCAACATTCGTGACCGCTAGCCAATATTTGAGATGATCGATCAGCAAATTCCGAACATAGGTCGTTTCCGTGCGCCAATCTTCTAAGAAGCCGAATAACCGTTGATGGATCATGTCAGTATATTCGGGTCCGTGAAACAAGAGGGTGCTGCGAGCCTCGATCGGGAACGGCATCACCGCCGCATCATCCCCCCGCACATACTTAAATTCCCCACCTGGCGGTCCCCCATATTCTTCCCAATCAATACTGTCGGCCAGATGGTTCACCACCACATCCAAAATGATCGCAATATCGAGCGCATGAGCCTCAGCCACAACATCCTGAAGGATCTTCAAGGTTCCTAGGCGTGGATCCACCATCAACAGATGCACCGGATGATAGCCGTGATACCCACTCGCTTCATTCACATACACTGGACTGACGATCAAGGCTCCCACACCCAGCGCCTTCAGATAGGGCAGCTTTTCCCGCAGCCCCTGCAACGATCCACTGTGACTGGCATGGGGAGACGTCAAATCACAGGGCACCATCCCCAGTCCGTGCCGTTTTTCTGTGAAGCTCTGGGCAAAGCGATCGATGATCAGGGAGTAAAACAGGCGATTGGCCCAATGATCAGGTCCAGGTGTGATGGGAACGCTGGGCTTGGGTCCGTATAAAGCTTCTCCCTCCACCACCTCTAACAGAACCTTGTTGGTCTCTGCGATCGATCGGGGAGCTTCATCACAGATCATGAGATGGCGGATCGATTGGCTGGTATGCTCTTGGCCCCCCTGATCCCGGTAGCCTAACTGGTAGCGATAGCCATAGCCGTTTGGACCTGGAGGGAGTTCGATCCGAAAGAGACGAAAGCTGTTGGCTGTGATCCCAATCGATTCAGCATCAAGTCGCTGGATCGTGACATGCCCTTGAACATCCTGGGTTTGTAACACGATCTGTCCACATTCTGGATGACGGGCCAGAGCGACCCCAAACTTGATCTGGATCGGTTCATTACTCCTGAACACCCATTCAAAGGGAGCCATGCCAGACTCAAGATGAATTTCGCAATACTCTTCAAAATAGCGCATGGTATCAACGTCACAATCGGTGGCTAGATTGAGCTAACTCAAGTCAAGACTGCCCTTCCGGGTTGGATATGAGCATGAATCTGGAGACTGTTCAAGGGTTGAATGACTACTTCAGCCCTGATCGAGGTGAGGCGGAAATGACACAAGTTGGATATTTTTCCATCACCCTACCATGAAGGCTGCAGGATAGAATCGGACTCCTCAAGGCTTTGGTTGAATCGGATCTGCTTGGATTTCCCCATGGATCCCATAGGCTTCCGTCATGGCAACGACCACTCGGCGCTGACCTACGTAGGGGTGTCGCCCATGTGCAACCAGCATATTATCTAACATGAGGATATCTCCTAACTGCCACGCAAAGACAACTTTTTCCTGATCGTAGGCTTGCCGGATCTGCTCAACGATCTCTGCTTCGATCACCGTACCATCCCCGTAGTAGGTGCTGTAGGGTAAATTTTCCAGACCAAACTCCGTCATCAATTCGTGCCGCATCGGGGGTTCCAGGCTGCTGTCGTGAAAGAAGGCCATATGGTTAAACCAGATCCGATCGCCGGTGTGGGGATGGGTATGAATGGCGGCTCGAACTTGGCGGGTTTCCAGATGCTGATCGTCTTTCCACTCAAACTCGATCTGATGCTGGCGGCAGTAGGCTTCAACGTCTGCTTTTGCTTCTGTTTGAAAGACTTCTTGCCAAGGCAGGCCAAATCCCTGATTGTAGTTGCGTTTCAGCATCCATTGGTTTTGCTCAAATGTGTGGCGAATCGCGGGATCAATGCGCTCATAAACCCGTTGGATATCGGCGATTGGTGTTTCTCCACCCTGATCGGCTACCTGCAAACAACAGAAAAAGATCTTGAGGGGCCACTGGGCTGAGTAGCTGAGCTCGTTGTGCAAGAGAATATGACCGTCAGCAGGATAAACGGTAGAGGTGTAAACTTGGCCCTCTAAGGTGGTGCGAGGCGAGGTCCGATCGAGATAGGACAGCAATTCCCCATTGGAGACTGCCTGAACAAACCGCTCAAAGGTGTTGACATCCCGAACCCGAAAGTTGCGAAACAAGAGGGCACGATGATCTCGGAGCCAAGCCTCAACCTGATCGCGGTGATCACTAGCCCATTCCACGAGATCGAGTCCGTCCACGAGAGGTTCCACAAGCAGCGGGATGGTTTTGTCTGGGAACAAGAGTTGGGTTTGGATCAGCGTATCGGCTTTGATCGCAACAGCTTTACGACGACTTGATTTGAGGCCCAGTTTCGGGCTACTGGCTTGATTTAGATTCAAACGTTGCATAAGTCCTCCAGAGAGTATTTCAAGTGGCAGAGATCAGCAAACTTGAGGAAGAATCAGGTGAGAATTGGACAAGGATCAGGCTGAAGATCAAGTCAGGAACAAGTTGGGAACAAATCAGGAGAAAGCTAAGAGAAGCTAGAAGAAAGTTAGGAGAAAGCTAGAAGAAAGTTAGGAGAAAGCTAGAAGAAAGTTAGGAGAAAG
>CAZONZ010000003.1:0-14120 GCA_964581005.1 uncultured bacterium | reverse complement strand
TTAGGAGAAAGCTAGAAGAAAGTTAGGAGAAAGCTAGAAGAAAGTTAGGAGAAAGCTAGAAGAAAGTTAGGAGAAAGTTAGAGGAAAGCTAGAAGAAAGTTAGGAGAAAGCTAGAAGAAAGTTAGGAGAAAGCTAGGAGAAAGCTAGGAGAAAATTAGGAGAAATACCTAAGTAAGGGAGCCGCAAAAGTCTCAGGTTTTGACCTTGCGCCGTTTCACCTGTTTCAGCTTTTGGAGGGATGCTTGGCTGGTTTGCTCTAACTGGGTTTGACTCAGAAGCGGCAGATCGTTGATGGGTTGATCCGGATGAGCCACAACTCGCTGCAGAAGGGTCTCGAAATACCCGGCTAGGCGAACAATGGTTGCGTGATCAAATAGATCGCTGTTGTACTCCCAAAAGCCTTCAATTCGATCCGCCTCACGAGTGAGATCAATTAGCAGATCAAACTTGGCGGTGCCTGTATCCAGGGGGATCGGGGTGAGAGTTAAGTTCTCCATGACCAATCCTTGATCCGGCATATCTTGCTGCCAAACAAAACGGATCTGATAAAGCGGTGCATAGCTGGGATCGCGTTCCAACCGCAGGGCCGCCACCACTTGTTCAAAGGGAACTTCTTGATTAGCATAGGCTGTTACGGTCACGGCTCGAACCTGATCGAGAATATCTAAAAATGTTGGGTTACCTTCCACCTGGATCCGCAGCACAATGGTGTTGACAAAGAAGCCGATCAACGACTCTAGATCCGGATGATTCCGATTTGCGGCGGGGGAACCGATCACAATATCTCGCTGATGGCTGTAGCGATAGATCAAGGTAACAAATCCGGCAAAAACGGTCATAAATAAGGTCTTGCCAGTTTGCTGACTCAGCTGCTGCAATCGCTGGGTAAGCTCTGGATCGATCTGAATGCGGTGGGTCTGACCCCGGAAGGTTTGGACAGAGGGGCGAGGCCGATCGGTAGGGAGTTGCAAGCAGGGGGGGGATCCGGCAAGCTGCTGTTGCCAGTAGGCGAGTTGAGTGTTGAGGCTTGCTTGAATAAACCACTGCCGTTGCCAGATCGCGTAATCACCATACTGGATCGGTAAAGGGGGCAAGTGTGGGGGTTGATCCCGGCTGTAGGCTTGGTAGAGCAGTAGCAATTCTTGCAAGAACAAACCTGTGGACCATCCATCCCAAACAATATGGTGACGGTTCAGCAGCAAGACAACATCGGTGGGCGAGATCTGCATCACATAAGCCCGAATCAGCGGACCTGTGGTGAGATCGAAGGGTTTTTCGGCTGCTTGACGGGCAAAGGTTTGAATTGTCGCGTCCAAGTTTGGATCCGGATCGCTGGGTTGGCCATTGGGGGATCCTCTGGTCTCCTGCCAGTTCTCCACATGGAGCGGCCAGGATCCTTGGGGGTGGATCACCTGGACAGGCTTGCTATCCACGATCGAAAAGGTTGTGCGCAAAACTTCATGGCGTTGGACGACCGCATTCAGCGCCTGTTGCAGAGCCTCAATATGCAGAGATCCTTGTACCCGAAACAGAGCAGGCAGGTTGTAGGTGGGGCTGGGGCCTTCGAGCTGATCCATGAACCAGAGTCGTTCTTGTGCCCATGAGAGGGGCAAGGTTTGAGTTTGGCGATCAGCAGGCACAATCGCTAGCTTGACGGGATCGATCCCTTCTTTTTGGAGCAGCTTCAACAAAGCCGCCCGCTTTTGGATCGGCACATTGGCCAATTTTCGGGCGATCTCGTATTGTTTGCGTCGATCCTGATCCACCATCGTTCCCACCTGTTTGCTACGTTAGCCGCGTATATTTTGCTCACATTGTTTTTCTAATCGATACTTCTGTAACTCATGGATTAGCGTTATAATCGATCCATCAGGCTAACTCTCACTTAACGCTGCAATGTCCTCCTCAGATAGAGATTCGACTTGATCCAAAAGATCACTCAGCTTATCCAGATCGCTCTCAGCTGATTCAGGCTGTGATTGTTGTTTTGCTTGGATCGCGGCTGCAAGTTGAGCAATCGTAGGGGAATCAAAAATGGTAATGATCGGGAGATCGATAGCAAAGGTTTGTCTTAGCTTAGAAAGAAGTTGAGTCCCGGTTAGAGAATCTCCGCCTAACTCAAAAAAACTATCATGGATCCCGACCTGCTTCACCCCTAACAAACTCTGAAAAATCCCTGCAATGATCTGTTCTACTGAATTGCCAGGAGCTTGATAGTCTGGTAACCGATCCCGATCAACAGTTGGCATGGCAGCACGATTCTGATCACCAGGTAAGCGCCGTTTCACCCATTGCTCGATCCGAGGTTCCAGAGGCAGCACCGAAACGATCACCTGATTCACAAGCCGATGGGCCAAGATCCTCTCAAATGCCTGAACACCTTCTTCCGGCTCGATCTCCAGGGCATTCAGATCATCTCCAAACTTGCGATCTGCCAAGATGATCTCCTGACTCCCTTGCCAACCATCCCAATCAATACTGATCCAATTCTGCTGATGGAGTGTGTTGTAACGCTGGACAAACAGATCCATAAAGCTGTTCACTGCCGTGTAGGAAACGAAGCCCAATCCGCCCAAGATTGAAGATAAGGAAGAAGTTAACGCACAGAAGTCTAAGGTGTGATCCTTCAGTAGCTCACCCAACACTAAGGTGCCGTAGATCTTGGCCTGAAATTGAGTCTGGCATTCGGCTGCGGTGATGGACTCGATCACATTTAAGGTTTCACCCCAGATTGCACCCGCTCCAGCAGCATGGATCACTCCGTTGAGAGGGCCAAAACGATCCTGAATAGTAGCGAGAACAGTCTGCATCTGATTGAGATTTGCTACATCTGCCTGAAGCACGAGAACCTCTGATCCCAATGCCTCAAGTTGCTGGACTTTTTCAATCTGACGCCGAACTCGATCATGATTTAGATCGGTTGAATGGAGATACTGAGGCCAATCTTCGCGTGGAGGAAATCCCGATCGTCCTGTTACGATCAATCGCGCCTGTACCGTTTTCGCCAAGTGCTCAGCCAGCAAATATCCGACGTAGCTCAAACCACCTGTGATCAGATAAACTCCGTGCTGCCGCAATCCTGATTGTTTAGATCCATCCTGATCTGTTACCGGACTCTCTAAGGGAAACGGTTCAAAACTTTGGATCCACCGATGCCGACCTCGATAGGCGATCGCTTTGTCAGAAACCGTTGCCTCGATCTCTCGAATCAGATGATCAACTAAATCTTGAGGTAAAGCTGAATCCGTTGGAGAACTATTTAGATCCACACAACGACAGGTAAGGCTGGGATTTTCTTGAGGGATCGTTTGGATCGGTCCCAGCAAGGTTGCCTGAGCAGGTGCAAGGTCTTCCTCTCCTGTGACATGTTGCAAGTGTTGAGTGATCACGATTAGATCACAGCTTTCCGTTAAAACGTGCTTGCCCCAGGCTTGAGCCCAAAAGAGCAAACTGTAAAAACCAAGATATTGAGATCGGTTGAGATGATTGATCCCTAAAAGATCTTCAGATCCGATCGGCAGCACAGTATCTCCGGCTTGATCCAGGGCCAGGGTCCAGAGATGAACCACTTTTTTCGGGAGGCGATCCTGACGCTTCAGATCCTGGATCAACCTTTCGTAATCGTCTCGACTCTGAGGGTTGATGCTGTAGCAGTTCTGGCCAAGATCGCTGAACTCCTGGCCGATTTTGATCTGGATCAGTGTAGGGCTTGCTTGAGTTAGGCGTTGGATCAAAGGAGCGGCTACCCCGCAATCATCCACGAAAACCAGTAGAGCCTGAAGAGGTTGCTGAGCCGGATCGATCGCCACTTGAGGGGGCAAAGGTCGCCGCTTCCAAGAGGGTAAATAAAACCAGTCTTTGAGATCAGCTTTCTGAGTCAGGGGTGTTGGGTGCAGGGGCGTTGGGTGCGATGCAGATCCCGTTGAGGTTGGGATCGATGTAGGTTCAACCCAGTAGCGCTGCCGCTCGAATGGGTAGGTGGGTAACGGCAAACGGTGACGATCTTGATCGGCATAGATCCCAGTCCAATCGATCGAGGCTCCTTCTAACCACAGTTGACCAAGAGCTGAGAGTAGAGCAGCCACATCCGATCGGGTCTCCTGAACATGGCGCATTGAGGCGATCACTTGATGATCTTGACGCGCCGGATGACGCAGAACCAGAGACGTCAAGGCCCGACTTGGACCCACTTCTAAAAACACCTGTTTCCGATCGGCATCTGCAGCAATCCGGTCAATACCTTGAGCAAAGCGAACAGGTTGGCGTAAATGTTGAGCCCAATAGTCTGGATCCGTAGCTTGGGCGGTTGTGATCCAGGTACCCGTCACATTCGAGAGGTAAGGGATCTGAGGTGGCTGCAGTTGGATCTGCTGACAACGTTGGCGGAAGGGAGCCAGGATCGGATCCATCATCGGCGAATGGAAGGCATGGGAAGTGTGCAACCGACGGCTTTCGATCCCTTTTGCCGCCAGATCCTTCTCCAGAGCATCCACCGCTTCAGTGGATCCTGAAACCACACAACGACTGGGTTCATTGAAGGCCGCGATCGAGAGGTGTTGGCTGAAACGAGGATCCTGAGCTAGCAAAGCTTGAACCTGATCCACGGTCAAAGGCAAGGAGAGCATGGATCCTGACGGTAGCTGCTGCATCAACTGACCTCGTGCTGCCACCAAGGCTAAACCATCCTCCAAACGGAAGACTCCTGCAAGACAGGCCGCCACATATTCACCAATGCTGTGACCGATCATCGCTTTCGGTGCTAGACCCCAACCGATCCACAGTTGCGCCAAAGCATACTCGATTACAAATAAAGCAGGTTGAGCGATCGCCGTCTGTCGGAGCTGTTCCTCTGCTGCAGCTAGATCGGAGGATCCCGGATAGATCACCTGACGCAGATCGAATCCTAACAATGGGTTCAGGAGATCAGCACAATGATCGATGTGATCTCGGAAATGCGGTTCTTCTTGATAGAGATCCAGGCCCATGGTGACGTGTTGGGAGCCCTGGCCAGGAAAGAGGAAGACAAGCGATCCTGGATCCGTTCCACCGGAGCGGGTTAAGACTTGGGTGGGATCGAGAGAATGTAAGCTTTGGGCAGCTTGATCGAGATCTTGGCAAACCAGGATGCGGCGATGATTGAAGGCTTGGCGACCGCAGCTCAGGGTGTAGGCAACATCAGCGAGATTTAGGGTTGGGTGCTGCTGAAGATGGTGGGCTAAATTGACGGTTGCAGTGTCAAGCGCAGAGGCCGTTTTTGCAGATAAAAGGAGTAGCTGCCACGATCGCCCTGGTCCAGACGGATCCCGATCAGGCGCTTCCTCCAGGATCACATGGGCATTGGTTCCCCCGATCCCGAACGAACTCACTCCCGCACGCCGAGGAGATCCCTGGCGGATCCAGTCTTTTAACTCCGTGTTGACATAGAAGGGACTGGTAGCCAAGTCAATTTTCGGATTCGGGATCTCAAAGTTCAAGCTGGGAGGCAGGATCCCGTGTTTGAGCGCGAGAGCCGTTTTGATCAGTCCTGCAACTCCAGCAGCTGTATCCAGGTGACCTAGATTGGTTTTGATCGATCCGATCCCACAAAACTGTTGCTGATCCGTCTGTCTCCGAAACACGCGATTCAGAGCTGCGATCTCGATGGGATCCCCAAGTTCTGTCCCAGTACCGTGAGCTTCGATATAGCTGATACTGTCTGCATCCACATTGGCCAAGGCTAGAGCTTCACCGATCACTGCCGCCTGACCTTCAATACTGGGAGCGGTATAGCCCACCTTCAAGGATCCATCGTTATTAATGGCGGATCCTTTGATCACGGCATAGCAATAGTCCCCATCCGCGATCGCATCCTCCAACCGTTTGAGCACCACGATCGCTACTCCACTGCCATCCACCGTCCCCTTAGCTTTGGCATCAAACGCCCGACAATGACCATCCGGCGACAGGATCATGCCCTCTTGATAGAGATAGCCGCTGCGATGCGGGATCCGGATCGAGGATCCTCCGGCTAACACCATGTCCGTTTCCCCATTCAGCAAGCTCTGACAGCCCAGATGGACCGCGACTAACGAGGTTGAACAAGCGGTTTGGACACTGACCGCAGCTCCAGTCAAGTTGAATTTGTACGCGACGCGGCTGGGCAAAAAGTCTTTATCATTGTCTAATACCAGTTGGTAGCCTCCCACCGATTCCACCAGATCCCGCCGCTGGATCAGATGATGTAACAGATACCCGTTTAACCCAACTCCGGCATAGATCCCGATCAATCCCCGATACCGCTGAGGATCGTAACCTGCCTGTTCAATCGCTTCCCAAGCACACTCCAGAAACAAACGTTGCTGAGGATCCAGGATCTCGGCTTCTCTGGGATTGATATCAAAGAAATGGGCATCAAAGTGATCTATATTGTCCAGGATCGGGTTGGCCTTGACATAGTCAGGATGGTTCAACAGGGCTGGATCCACACCAGCCTCTAGCAGTTCCTGGTCCGAGAAAAACGTGATCGATTCCACCCCAGCCTTGAGATTGTCCCAGAGTTGATCGACATCCTTGGCCCCCGGAAACCGTCCTGCCATGCCGACAATAGCGATCTCAGCATTGATGGTTGTCTCATCGTGTTCAAGGGTGACTTGATCGTCGTGATGCATAGCTACCTCTGCCCTAAACCTGATCCCAAATGCTGATCTCAACTCGTGATGTAGTCTAGTTCAAGCTCGATCCCCAGGAGATCCTTTGAATCAACCGGATGGATCTTGAGGATAACGTTAGCGCTCCCGGTGTCGTTGGCGGGCTTGACGTTGTTGCCTCATGGCTGCTCGACCCTGACTGCGGCTTTGACTGCGGACCTTCTCCCGCTCAACCGTGTTGGTTTGGTGATCCGACAGTCCCGTCAGGTAATCACTCAGCATTCGGATCGTGGGATAACTGAAGAGCTCCACCACAGGTAGGGTTACCTTCAGTTGCTCCTGGATGGCCCGATGCGCCTGGATCAACAGCAGCGAATTCCCCCCCAGATCGAAGAAGTGATCATCCAGACCAATCCGTTCCATCTGCAACACCGACTGCCAGATCGTGGCCAGTGTTTTCTCCAGATCACTTTCCGGTTTGACATACTCGATCTCGCCTCCAGCTACTTGACCCGGTTCCGGCAGCGCTCGACGATCTAACTTCCCATTCCGAGTCAGCGGCAACGCATCCAAGAAAACATAAGCATTCGGCCACATCGGTTCCGGCAGCTTTTCCCGCACAAACGATCGCAACTCCGCCGCCCCCAGCAAAGCAACATCCTCCACCGGAACCACCTTCCGATGAACACCCGGATCTTGATCCTGAATCAGCCGACCTCGATCCGACGGACGAATCGCGTAGACGTAGCACAGTTCCGTGTTACTCAGCAGCACATCTTGATCCACCAGGATCTCGTAGCCGTGACCCTCCAACAACGCCAGGATCGGATCGAGATTGTCCTTCACATCCACCTCAACCACCAGCTGCCGGATCTTGGCCCAATCCTGCGGCTGGATCCCAGACAACACATCCAGCTCACTTTTCTCGACATTGATCTTGAGCAAATCAATCTGATCTATCCCAACTTCTGCAATGATCTCCGAAAGCGTCCGCAATTGCGCTGTAAAGGTTTGAGCTTGGAACCGATCCGCAAGAATTTGATCCGCTTGGGCCAGAAATTCCTGAGCCGTTGATGGATCGGCCACCGTGTAGCTGCCTTGGCCATTAAGGGGCTGAGAGGGATCTTGATCACCTTGATTCTTAACAAAATTCTTCACCACGTCTCGCTCCGTTTCCGGATCCGCATAGAAACCGGAGAGCAAGGAAAATCCTGGGAAGAAGGTAAATTCAGCCGTGCCAGACTGAGCTGAGAGACCGCAGTTGAACGGTCGAGCCTTGAGGTTAAACCGATCCGCATACAGCTCCAAATTCGCACTCAAGATCTCGAACACCGTTGGATTGGGTTCAAAAGCATAGAGGGTGAGATCTCGGCAAGTTTGAGCATGAAACAGACTAAACAGACCAATATTGGCTCCTACATCCACAATGCAATCACCCGGTTGAATCGTGATCCCATATTTGAGATAGGCTTGCAGCTCAAAGATCTCACGGTAAATGTAGTCGGTCTCATTTTTGTTGAGCTGAGCGACGGCTAGATGGTTAGGCAACACATAACGGGGCAGATGCTTGATCACCGGACTCCGATCCTTCTGAGCCACCACGTAAGCCACCACCTGCTTGATCCCAAACGGATCCTGCAACGTTGACTCATTGGATTCTGCCCTGGATTCTGTACTGGATTCTCTACTGGATTCTCTACTGGATTCTCTACTAGATTCTGGATCGGATTCCAGTACAATCACGGCCACATCCGTCACATCTGGGTGCTGAGCGATCACTGCTTCAATATCACTGAGCTCAACCCGGAAGCCGTTGATCTTGACTTGATGATCTGCCCGACCCAAAAACTCCAACGTGCCATCGGGTAAGTAACGAGCCAGATCCCCTGTTTTATAGATCCGATCGCCTGCTTCCGAGCTGTAGGGATCCGGAATAAACCGCTCTGCCGTTAACTCAGGTTGATTCAGATATCCTCGCGCCAAACTCGATCCGCCAATCCAGATCTCACCCGGAACCCCTGTCGGCACAGGATTGAGGTGCGGATCTAACACATAAACCCGAACATTGGGCAAGGGTCGATCTAACGGTAAGGTGCGCGTCGTGGGCAAGTGATCAGGATCCAGCTTATAGGTCAAAACCCCCACGGTTGCCTCGGTAGGGCCGTAGTGGTTAAAGATCTGGCAGGTTGATCCCTTCGCCAGCGTTTGGATCCATTCCATCGGACTGGCTTCACCACCCAGGATCAAAGCCTTTCGCGGTAAGACCTGTTGAGGGTGGGAAGGATTCTGGAGAGCGGCGAGGTGGGAGGGCACGATCTTGAGGTAGTCGATCGTGTGATTCTGAAGGTAACGAGTGAATCCGATCGAGTCTGCTGCTGTATTCCAGGCCAAAACATGTAACGTGCCACCCGTACACAGAGCCGGGAACAGCATGGTGTGACCCAGATCCGCACTGATCGTTGAAACATACCCAAACCGACTGCCGGGTTCCAGCCCCAACCGCTCCATGATGCTCTGAACGTAGTTGACAATCGATCGATGTTCGATCGCTACTCCCTTCGGCTGACCCGTGGATCCAGACGTGTAAATCACATAAGCAAGATGGTTGGGCTGAACTTCAGAAACTGGATTGTGATCGGGTTGCTGCTGGATCTGATCCCAATCTCCATCAAGAGCGATAACTTGCTTAGCCTGATCGATCCCATCCGAGCGCAACGATTCCTGGGTCAACACCACAGACAGATCCGCATCCTGGATCATGAACCGGATTCGTTCCAGCGGGTAGCTAGGATCCAGACCCACATATGCCGCCCCTGACTTCAGTACCCCCAGCAAGCCTAGGATCATATCGAGCGATCGATCCAGACACAGCCCCACCCGCATCTCCGGCTTCACCCCTAGCATCTGGAGATAATGTGCCACCTGATTTGCCCGCTGATTCAACTGCTCATAGGTCAGCGACTGATCCTGATAAACCACCGCCACCGCTGCAGGAGTCTGCTTTACCTGATCCTCGATCCACTGATGTAAACAGCGCGGATCGAGGGTCTGACGATCCCCCTGTCCTCGTTGCAGCATGTGTTGACGTTCTGAATCACTCAACAGTGGCAGATTGGCAATGGGCTGATCGGGATCCGCCACAATCGCAGCCAGCAGATGTTCAAAATGATGCAGCCAGCGTTGGATCGTTGCGCCATCCAAGACATCCAGGTTGTAACTGCAATCCAGCGAAAGCCCCTCTTTGCTATCCGTGACTGTTAGATAGATGTCATAAGGAGCCGGGATCTTAGGCGGTGGCAAGGGGGTACAGGCAAGATCCCCCAACGCTGGCATCTCCAGAGGCAGATCCAGGTTGAACGCCGCCGAAACTAGCACCGGACGACTGAAATCCCGATTCAACTCCAGCTGGTTGAGCAAATGGGCAAACGGATAATCCTGATGATCGTAAGCATCCAACAGAATCCCACGCACGGTCTTCAAATAGTCCGAAAAGGGTAGATCCCCGTGGATCTGGCTGCGGATCGGCAAGAGATGCACACAATACCCCACCAGATCCTGGCCGCCTTCCATCGATCGTCCTGCGGTTGGGATCCCAATCACCAGATCCTCTTCTCCCGACAGGCGATGCAGCAACACTTTGTAGGCACTTAGCAACGTCATCAACAACGTGCAGCCCAACTTCCCCCCGATCCGCTTGATCGCTTGCCCTAGACTGGGGTCGATCCGATGACTCTGCTTTTGCCCCCGATAGCTCATCATGGGCGGGTAAGGTCGATCGGTAGGCACATTCAACACCGGCACCGACTCAGCAAACTGGTTCAGCCAATACTGCTCCTGGATCGCCATCGCCTCTGTTTGACTTTGCTGCGCCTGCCATGCCACATAATCACGGAACTGCAATGGAGGAGCCAGATCACAAACTTGACTCTGACAGCGAGCCGTATAAAGCTGGGCCATCTCTTGCAGGATCTGCCCTACTGACCAACCATCGGCAATGATGTGATGAACTTTAGCTACCAAGCGATACAGCTGATCCCCTAACTTCAAAACACTCAACTGAAATAACGGAGCCTGACTCAGATCAAAGGGCTGCAAGAAGGTCTCATGGATCCACGCGGCCACCTGATCCTCTTGTGCTTGTCCCGTTACCCCAGAAAAGTCGATCAGAGGCAACTCCACAGCAACCGTTGGCAAAATCTCCTGCATCTCACCTGAAGGATCCATCCGAGTCCGCAGGGCTTCATGCCGATCCACAATCGTTTGGATCACCTGCTGCATCACGTCATGGTGAAAGGATCCTTGCACCTGGAGATAGAAGCTATCGATGTAAGCCAAAGCACTATTTTCACCCAAGCGATCCAGCACCCATAGTTGCTTTTGCGCCTCAGTCAACGGCACGTGTTGGATCTGCTCCGCTCGCCCTGTTCGGTGATTTCCAGACTTCGCGGGATCGGCATAATACTGTCGCAATTGATCAATATAGGGTAAGCCCTGAATCACCAGATCCTCAGCAGGACCAAAATCGATCAGACAGGCAATCTCATCTACCCCAATCTCGATCAACCGATCCACAATGGGCCGACAGGATTCGGGCGTTCCGATCAGCGAACTATTCTGGACATAGCGCTTATAGCCCTCCTCCAGCATCACCTCCCGATCATCCTCCGTCATCGCCTCCAGATCGATGGCCAGCCCTTGATTACTGAGCATCGACTTGAACAACTGGATCGATGAATTCATATAGTCATACATTGGGAGCCGACCCTGCTGCCGCACCTGATCGAGATTCTCACCCATCAACGTATGCAGCAACACCGTCACATGGCCAGTCGCCGGATCATGACCGTGATCAGCTAGAGCTTGGCGATAGATCGTGATATTCGCAGCCAGAGTATCTACTTTCTGCGCCATCAGATTGGTTAAAACACCGACCCCCAAGACCCCAGCTTGCCGATAGGTTTCAGGATTACTCACGATCGTCAACCAAGACGGCAACTCCACCTGCATCGGACGTGGGAAAATGCTGAGCTCAACCCAATGGCCCGCCCCATTCTGAACCGGGATCGATTCCCCTCGCCAGAGCTGTTTCACCACTCCAATATTCTGGAAGGTCAACTCCCGATGCTTACCAAAGGCGTCCGGTGCAAACACAAAATCATTCTCATGCCAGCCCGACGCAAACGCGATCCCGACCCGACCCTTCGAGAGGTTATCCACCACCGACCACTGTTCCGCCACCTGGATCGGATGATGCAACGGCAGCACCACACTCCCCGCCCGCAATTGGATCCGCTCCGTTTCCCTGGCCAACGCCGCACAGAGAACAGAGGGATCCGGCGAAAAGCCTCCAAACCGATGAAAATGACGCTCCGGGATCCAGACTGCACTAAATCCATGCTGATCCGCGAAGCGAGCCCCTTCAAATAGCAATCGATATTTATCTGGATCGAAGTCCGAATGATAATTCCCAAAATAAAAGAAGCTGAACTGAACGGTCTTCTTAGCCTGATCCTGAACTTGACGATGAACGGGATCCCCAACACGGGCGTGATCCTGCTGCCTGACCTGCTGCCCAACGTGATCTGCGCTTTGATCCTGGATCTCCAGATCAGAACCTGTGATCATCCCCTGCCCTACAACTGGAGCAGGGGCCTTAGGAAAAAAACCGCCAGTCCTCATCTCCCGGATCGTGTCTTTGACGGCTTCGATCACAAACTCAATATCGGCATCCGTATGGGCAGTTGAGAGGAAATACTTGCGCCATTCCCAGACATAAACCCCTCGCTGAACCAGATGATAAAAGAACGGATCCAGATTCATCGAAAAGGCAAACCGGAAGAAGGAACTGAAATATTCCACCTCGATCGGGATCTCTTCCTCTTGGAAAAACTGATTCAACGTTGCCGCCAGCCGAGCCACTTTCTGGTTCAACCCATCTTGGAGAGCAGGCCCTTCCTGTTTCATCCGTTGCAGCACCGCATGAGTCGCCGCCATCGCCAAGGGATGCATACAGAACGTCCCACCGAAAAAGATCCGCTCTGCCCCTGGAAACGAGGTGTCGCCATAGTTCCACATGCCACCATCGACATGATCCATATAGTGAGATTTGCCCGCGACAAGCCCGATCGGCATCCCACCCCCAACCACTTTGCCATAGGCCACCACATCCGCCTGGATCCCATATAGCGCTTGGATCCCGCCGGGATGCGATCGAAATCCAGTTGTAATTTCATCAAACGCCAGCAGAGTCCCAACCTCTTGGGTGACCTGACGCAACTGACGCAAAAACTCGCGGGGCTGCAGCATGGGGCGATTACTCTGAACCGGCTCAACCACAACTCCCGCCAACTCATGACCGTGAGCTCGCACATACTCGATCGCAGCAGGCGAATCATAATCCAACACCACCACATCCTGAGCGATCACCGCCGGAACCCCTGGAGCCAACACCACACTGTAGGCCTGACCATTCCGGATCTCTTTGCCCACCAACGCCGTATCTCCGTGACCGTGGTAAGCCCCTTCAAAGATCGCAATTTTATCTCGCCCCGTCGCCGCCCGGATCAAGCGGAACACCGTCCCCATCGCCTCAGTTCCAGAATTGGTAAAGCAAACCCGGTCCGTTCCCGTCAACTCTGTGATCAATTGAGCCACTTCTCCCACCAAATGATGACGCGGATGCAGCTGCAGTCCCCGATCCATCTGTTTGCGCAATGCTTCCATAATGAAATCGGGTTGGTGACCAAACAGGAGCACTCCCTGCCCCATCGTCAGATCCACATACTCATTGCCATCCACATCCCAAACATGCGATCCCTTCGATCGATCCGCCACAATCGGGTAGAGCATTTCCTTGATCGAGGGCCGGAATCCTACTGAAGCCCGACTATCTGCCAAGACGGGACGATAGGTTTGGACGAGTTTTTTCGAGGTTTGAGTCCGTTGACCAAACCGATCACTCAGCGCTTTAATGTGGGCTTTTTGATCTTCATTTAAGCCCCCTGTCCGAGGTCTGCGCAGCTCTCCTGGTGACGAAACCCGTCGAGGTTGAGTGGATCCTTCTGTTGATCCTTGTGATGAATCCTGTTTTCCAGCTGCAGTCGTACTCCCATTCTCGGATCCAGGTTGAACCGTGGGGCTTGAAGGGATCGGAGTGACTCCACTCATTGAAGAAACTTGAGATCCGGTTGAGGAAACTTGAGATCCATAAGCTTGAGATCCATAAGTTGGATCGATCGGTGGCTGAGAAGGAGCTCCAGATGGCTGAACTGGGTAGCCAGACGGAGGAATCGACTGAACAGGTTGAGTTAGGGGTGAAGTGAATGCCTGTTGATCGCTCAAACCCAACAGAGCTAGCTGTTGAGACATCACTTGGAGCTGTTGATGCATGATCCGTTCCAGAATCGTCTCACTACTTTCACCTGCTACTGGCCAGGACTGAATCTCAGGAGTAGGGGCTGATCGGTCGATCGGCTGAGCTATTGGGACGAGATG
>CAZONZ010000002.1:26827-34047 GCA_964581005.1 uncultured bacterium | reverse complement strand
ACATCCCGACGCTCCCCTGACGGGAGAGCGCGGGGCTTTCGCCGCATAGCTAAACGATAAAGCCTGTCTCATCGCTCTGAGCAGCCTGCCAACTGCGGGCATCATAGTAGAGATCTTCCAGAGTGGTTTCCGTCAACACCTGTTCAACCTTTTGGATCATTCGCCGCCAAACCGCTTGGGTGACCCAATCTTCGGCTAAAGGTTGGTGGTCTCCTGCATCTGTATTGGACAGGATAGGGAAATTCATTGGATCCGGATCCAGGTCTTCACCCACGGCTTGGAGGATCTCAGCTAGGTGGATCTGGCGGGGGGAGCGCGTTAGTTGATACCCACCCTGAGCCCCCCGTCGAGATTGCACCAGTCCAGCCTGTCGCAGCTCCAACAATAACTTCTCTAGAAAGGGGGCCGGGATCTGTTGCTGCTCCGCCAAAACCCGCACGGAGATCGGCTCCTGGGATCCAGCCATGACCAACCCCAGCAAGGCTTTGATACTGTAGCGTCCTCTGGCTGTTAACTTCATACGGATTCTCAGGCGGATTCCCAGAATTGGATCATTTGCAGATTTGCAGAAAAAAGCTGGACACTGACTCATTTTCCAACTATGATTGATTACTGTTGCGGAAATAAGCAACGTTGTCTGGCTCACAAGGATACTGCGCTGCAACTGGGATCGGTTATCCCATAACTGCGTAAGTCTTGGCCAACACTCTTAGGTTTGTGCTAGTCACAACTCCATAACGTTCTACTGATCACGATAGATCAAACAGGATTCCCCAGAGTCTTCATTGTAGAAGGATCTCTGATTTTCTTGTCTCTTAACTGTTGCCTTAATCCTGGATCCACAGTTCAACCTAGACTGGGTGATGGGTAAGCGTGGCCTGGTTAAATTCACGGTTGCATAGGATCGTTTAACGAGTCTGTTTCATGTAGTTGCCCTTAGGATCGGGTTGCCGTTAGTCGGGATTCCCTCAAGATCCAGCTCGACTTTGAGATCGATCGTTACCCTAATGGTGCCTAAACAGCTCCGTGACTATGCTATAAACTGCTTTTTTTCTAGCTGTAAGATCTCGCCATAATCGAATCTCTCGATTCATGGTCTTGATCCATTCACCCATAATGTTCTTTTCACTCAAACCATCACGATCACCTTTCTAGGGAGGTTGCAATGCCACTAGGTCTTCTAGGCAAGAAACTGGGTATGACACAAGTCTTTACGGAAACAGGACTGGCGGTGCCGGTTACAGTCGTTCAGGTAGGTCCTTGTACAGTAACTCAGATCAAAACTAAGGAGACCGATGGCTACACCGCGATCCAACTTGGATTTGAGGAAGCTAAGCCCAAGCATCTCACCCAACCTGAACAAGGCCACTTGACAAAAGCAGGGATCCCGAATCTCCTTCGGCATTTGCGGGAGTTCCGAGTCGAGGATCCCAACCGCTTTCAGTTAGGCCAGATCATCGGGGCTGATGTCTTTGAGCCCAATCAACTGGTGGATGTATCGGGCACTTCGATCGGACATGGGTTTTCGGGATATCAGAAGCGGCATAACTTTGGTCGGGGTCCGATGGCCCATGGTTCCAAAAATCACCGGGCTCCTGGATCTATTGGTGCAGGGACAACACCGGGTCGTGTGTTTCCAGGGTTACGGATGGCGGGTCAGCACGGGGCTCGACGGGTAACCACTCGGAAGCTGCGCGTTGTCCGGGTTGATCAAGAGCGTGGTGTTTTGTTAATCAAAGGCTCCGTTCCCGGTGTGGAGGGGGGGCTGGTTGAGATCCGGCCCGCGAATCTGGTGGCTCGGAAGCAGTAGCGATCCTTCCGGTTTTGGCACGATGGGTGGATCGAGGTTCAAGTCTCAAGCTTCAAATCGTCAGAGGTTCCAGGTTCAAGCGTTTCGTTCAAGGATTCTGTCTACGGAGTTCAGCTGTATTCTCTCTTCAGGATCAGGCTCGTTGGCAGGTTTCAGGCGCAAATCGGTAGCAAAGATGATCGGCTGTTGCGGAGTAGTCCAGTAAGGATCGTTAGCTATGGCAAGGTGTACGGTAAAAGATTGGCAGGGACAAGAGGTGGGCAGTGCCGATCTCAACCTGGCGGTCGCTCGACCAGAGAGTGCAGCTCATGTGCTTTATCTGGCTCTGCGACGGCAGCTTCACAATGCTAGACAGGGCAATGCTCACACCAAAACTCGATCAGAGGTACGCGGGGGCGGTCGCAAACCCTGGAAACAAAAAGGTACAGGACGGGCACGGGCTGGATCAATTCGCTCTCCCCTCTGGCCTAAGGGTGGGGTGATCTTTGGCCCTCGCAAGCGTGAGTTCCACCTCAATATGAATCGGAAGGAACGGCAACTGGCCCTCCGGACAGCGCTCCAAGATCGAGTCGAGGATCTGGTTGTTGTTGAAGATTTTACAGAGCATCTGATCCAAAATCCTAAGACTCGTGAAGTCGTCAGGGCTTTACAGCGTTGGGGCGTCAAGCTGGAACAATCCGCGTTAGTGATCGTGGCCAGTGAGCATGAGTTAGTCCGGCGAGCGATCCGCAACATTGAACGAGTCAAGCTGATCACGACAGCGCACTTAAATGTGTTTGATCTGCTCCATGCTGATCGGATCGTGGTAACCCAGCCCGCGTTGGATCAAATCAAGCAGCGATTTGGTGACACCAGTGCCAGTGCTCCAAGTTCTGACGGATCGGATCAAGCTGCTATTGCCTCCGATATCCCAGCGTCCGAGCAAGCGATCCAGGTACCTGCAGCCATTGAAGCGCCTGAGGCAATCGAACCTGCTGCAGAGATAGGCAATTCCACGCCGATCAAGACTCCTGAGGCATCTGTAACGGTCGAGACCCCTGAAGCAGTGGCAACTCCTGCACCGATCGAGACTTCTGAGGCAACCGAGGCTTCTCCACCGATTGAGGCTCCCGAAGCAGAACCTGAGGCAGCTATTGAGCCAGGGGATCTAGCCCAAGATCAAGCTGCTGATCAAGATCACGTTGAGGATCAAGCTACTCCAATCCTTGAGACGGAAGAAACAGAAGCATCTGCTATTGCTGTCGAATCCGAAGTTGAAGCTCCTGGAGGGATCGAAGCAGCAGAATTAGCTCAACCTACGTCTGATGAGCCTATCTCAGCCACAAGCTCAGAACCCTCAAGCTCTACAGATGAGCCTGATGGGGCAGAAGGATCCCAAGCATCTTTGACTGAAGCACCTGAAGATTCGGCTGTGCCCCCTGCTGATCAGGAAGGAGAGACCCCATGACCGTAAGCAAGCGTGTGCTGGCCGATGTCTTGATCCGGCCTATCGTTACAGAAAAAACCACGCAACAGATGGAGCTCGGCAAGTATGTGTTTGAGGTCTTGCCGACAGCCTCGAAACCGTTAGTCCGTCAAGCAGTGGAAGAAATGTTTGGAGTTGGCGTTAAAGCCGTTAACATTGTCAAGCTGCCACCTAAACAAAAGCGAGTCGGTCGCCACATTGGGTATCGAACGCGGCACAAGCGAGCGATCATCACGCTCGTCGAAGGCGACTCGATCACACTCTTCCCTGAAGTTTAGTGATAACCTGACCCCTTTTAGCTCCCTGTCGTTATCAAGTAGTCGCAAGAGGATCCGATCATGGGCATCCGCTCGTTTCGACCCTACACTCCCAGCGCTCGTCACTCCAGTCTGCCTGACTTCGAGGAGATCACCACCTCCAAGCCAGAAAAATCGCTGGTGACCTACATCCACCGATCGAAAGGTCGGAATAACCGAGGGGTCATCACCTGTCGTCATCGCGGTGGCGGTCACAAAAAGCTCTATCGGATCATTGACTTCCGCCGCGACAAAATCGGGATCCCGGCCACGGTAGCCACGATCGAGTACGATCCCAATCGCAATGCTCGGATCTCGTTGCTTCGTTACGAAGATGGCGAGAAACGCTACATTCTCCACCCCCGTTTTCTAAAGGTGGGCGATACGGTCATGTCAGGTCCGGATGCACCGTTTGAAGTGGGCAATGCGATGCCCATGGAGAGGATGCCTTTGGGCACCACCGTTCACAATGTTGAACTGATCCCTGGCAATGGGGGCCAAATGGTGCGAGCGGCTGGAACGGGTGCGCAGGTGGTGGCCAAAGAAGGACATACCGTCTTGCTCAAGCTGCCTTCCGGTGAGGTTCGACGATTCCGAGGATCCTGTTACGCCACGATCGGGCAAATCGGAAATGTTGATGTCAGTAACGTCAAACTAGGCAAAGCAGGCCGCAAACGCTGGACAGGCCGACGTCCCGAAGTTCGTGGATCGGTGATGAATCCTGTCGATCACCCGCATGGAGGGGGTGAGGGACGGGCTCCGATCGGTCGTCCTGGTCCTGTTACACCTTGGGGCAAACCCGCCTTAGGCTACAAAACTCGCAAGAAGGGCAAAGCCAGCGACAAACTGATCGTTCGGGCACGCAAGCGGGGCGGTCGTCGCTAAGGCTCCCATCTTCGATCCGATGATTAGAAGATTAGCCTTGAAGATTAGCTTCATCGATTGATCCCGTTTTTACTCCAACTTATTGCACCTTGATCCTCTTGCTTAAATCCTCTTGCTTCATGATTGATCCCCAGGAGCTTCTGACCTATGCCTCGTTCACTCAAAAAAGGCCCTTTTGTCGCTGTCCACTTGATGGAAAAGATCGACAAGCTCAACGCTCGCAATGAAAAACAATTGATCAAAACCTGGTCACGAGCCTCAACCATTTTGCCGCAAATGATCGGCCATACGATCGCAGTCTACAACGGCAAGCAGCATGTGCCTGTGTTTGTGAGTGATCAGATGGTGGGTCATAAATTGGGAGAGTTTGTCCCAACGCGGATGTACCGAGGTCATGCCGGAGGGGACAAAAAGGCTTCTCGTCGTTGAGATCTTTTAACCTGTGACATGTCTTGATCTCGCTCTGATCAATCACCAATCACCCATTCGATGTTGCTCCCCCGTTTCATGTCCAGATCCGCTACTCCAGATGAGGTAATTAGAGGGAACTCCCATGACCCAACTCGCATTTGATGAAGTTAAAGCCGTTGCTCGCTACATCCGCATGTCACCGTTTAAAGTGCGGCGAGTGCTGGATCAAATTCGGGGCCGAACCTATCCGGAGGCACTGATTCTGCTGGAGTTTATGCCCTACGCGGCCTGTGAACCGATCCGAAAAGTCTTACGATCAGCCGCAGCCAATGCAGAGCACAATCAAGGGTTTGATCGCCGGGAACTGATCATTAGCCAAGCCTTTGCCGATCAAGGGCCAACCCTGAAGCGGTTTCGAGCTCGTGCCCAGGGACGGGCTTATCAGATCAAAAAGCGGACCTGCCACATCACGATTGCGGTCAGACCTTCAGAGATTTTCTAGTGTGACCTCACGCTCCTGAACACAAACTCTTTATTCATCAAGGTTGTTATGGGACAAAAGATCCATCCAAACGGATTTCGGCTCGGTGTGATCAAGGATCACCAAAGTCGTTGGTATGCGGATCCAGCCCGCTATCCGGCCCTCCTGCAAGAGGACTTCAAGATCCGAACCTACATCACCAAAAATCTCAGCAATGCGGGACTGGCTAATATCCAGATCGAGCGCAAGGCCGATCAAATTGATCTAGAGATTCGGGCTGCTCGTCCTGGAGTGGTCGTCGGACGCGGTGGATCGGGGTTGGACTCATTGCGCCAAGGATTGCAGAAAGAGCTAGCAGTTCCGGGACAAAATCCAGCTGATCGTCAGATCCGGATTAATGTGGTTGAAGTGACGCGGGTTGACGCCGAAGCCAAGTTGCTAGCTGAAAATATTGCTCAGCAGCTAGAGCGTCGGATCGCCTTCCGCCGGATTGTGCGCCAGATCGTCCAACGGGCTCAGCGAGCGGGTGTGCAAGGGATCAAGATCCAGATCGCGGGCCGCTTGAATGGTGCGGAGATTGCGCGGACGGAGTGGACTCGTGAAGGTCGGATCCCACTACATACCCTGCGGGCTGATATTGACTACGCCGAACACGTTGCTAGCACCACCTTTGGGATCATTGGGGTCAAAGTTTGGGTGTTTAAGGGTGAGATCATGCCCGGTCAAGATCGCAATACAGGCAAGCAACTGCCGATGCAGCAACCGAAGCGCCGCAAGCAAGGACGTCGGCCTGTATTTGAAGATCGATCAGAGGCTGCGGAAGGTTAATCCCTCTCTTCAGTCATCTTGAGATCCACCTGTGTCTTGAGATCCATCCCATTACCAGGCAATGTCAACCCAGCCCCCATCTATCCAGCTGATCGCAGCTCCCAAGAGACCCTAGAGTTTAGACCATCAACCAGGATCCATTCTGAGGAACCTTAGCCATGCTTAGTCCAAAGCGCACCAAATTCCGGAAGCAGCAGCGAGGCCGCATGAGAGGCAAGGCCAGCCGTGGCAACAAACTTGATTTTGGCGAATTCGGCCTCATGGCACTAGAACCATCCTGGATCACAGCCCGCCAAATTGAGTCGAGCCGTCGAGCCATGACCCGCTATATCAAACGGGGCGGCAAGATCTGGATCCGGATTTTCCCAGACAAACCGATCACCATGCGAGCCGCCGAAACCCGGATGGGATCAGGAAAAGGGAACCCAGAGTATTGGGTCGCTGTGGTCAAGCCTGGTCGGATCTTGTTTGAGATGGGTGGGGGTGTTTCGGAAGAGATCGCACGAGAGGCCATGCGCTTAGCCGCCTTCAAGCTGCCGATCAAGACTAAGTTTGTGACAGCCGCTGACTTTGCTGATCCAACTCCTCCTGCTGATGCCGAAGACGCCTCACCCGCTAACGACGTTGCGGAACCTGTTGCTCCATAGCCGTTGATCGACATTGATCCCACGTGTAACCATCCTCTTCCTTAACGATCCGAATGATTGCGTGATGCCGCAAAGGAGACCCGGCGATGCCCATGCCTGATATTGAAGACATCCGTGCCCTTTCCGACGAAGATCTGACGGAAGAGATCTATAGCGTCAAGAAAGAGCTGTTTGAACTACGCCTCCAAAAAGCAACTCGCCAGCTGAACCAACCCCACTTGATCCGGATGGCCAAACACCGTCTCGGCCAGCTGTTCACGGTGGAAACTGAACGGAAGCGAGCTCTTCTTTCTGAGCCTACGACCTCTGCTCGATCTCACGATCGGATGGACGAGCCGGAGGAGTTTGATCAGGACAGTCCAGCGGTATCGATCCCGGAGGCGGTAGTCGATCAGGA
>CAZONZ010000002.1:0-26727 GCA_964581005.1 uncultured bacterium | reverse complement strand
CTGAGGGGACTCATGATCCTGGGGAACCTGAGACTGCTGAAACAGGATCCAACCCAACCGAGAGTGCTGCAGATGATTTAGCAGATCAGGAGGCGTAACCGATGGCGGCGAAAGAGAAAGTAGGCACAGTGGTTAGCGACAAGATGCAAAAGACCGTCGTGGTTGCGGTCGAGAACCGGGTTGCTCATCCCAAGTACGGCAAGATCGTGGTCCAGACCAAAAAGTTTAAGGCTCACGACGAGGAAGAACGCTGCAAAATCGGCGATCGGGTGCGGATCGTGGAGACTCGTCCGCTGAGCAAAACCAAGCGCTGGCTCGTGATGGAAGTCATTCGGGAGGCACAGAAACTATGATTCAGCAACAGACCATGTTGACGGTAGCGGACAATACTGGGGCGCGGCGGTTGATGTGTATTCGCGTTCTCGGTGGAAGTGGCCGTCGCTACGCAGGGGTGGGGGATGTGATCATTGGCGTTGTCAAAGACGCTCTGCCCAACATGCCCATCAAAAAGTCTGATGTTGTCAGGGCCGTGGTTGTGCGCACGGTGAAAACCACTCGACGAGCCGATGGGTTGAGTATCCGCTTTGATGATAACGCTGCCGTGATCATCAATAACGATGGCAATCCCAAAGGGACTCGCGTCTTCGGTCCTGTGGCGCGGGAATTACGGGATCGAAACTTCACCAAGATCATCTCACTGGCTCCGGAGGTGCTGTAATGGGACGTCGGTTGAAACCCAGTCAAATCAAAGAACTGGTCAAAAAGCCAGGGATCCGAGCTCACCGCAACAGTTTGCGTTACAAGATGCACGTTAAGCGGGGAGATACCGTCCAGGTGATCTCTGGGGATGACAAAGGACGGGTGGGAGAAGTGATGATGACGCTACCTGATCGCAACATGGTCGTTGTGGATGGGGTCAATATCATCAAACGCCACCGCAAATCTCAGCGGGAAGGAGAATCAGGCTTCATTGACGAGCGGGAAGCTCCGATCCATGTCTCAAATGTGATGCTTTACTCCAAGAAAAGCCAGGTAGCCAGTCGGGTTAGCTTCAAGATCAACGAAGATGGCCGGAAAGTCCGCGTCCTGCAAAAAACTGGAGAAGAGTTGGATTGATCCATGCCCATTGTGTCTCTGGACAAAGCCGTTTATGGCTCCAGACCGTTCGCGCTTTTGGCTCCTTATAGATCTAGATCTCTTGATGAACTTGAGTCCATTTGATCGCTAGCCCACCTGTTCTAGTCCACTTGCTCTGACCAAGCCCAGAGCCCAGGAAGGAAACCACCATGCCACAACGTCTCTACACTCTCTACCACAACACGATCGTTCCCAAACTCATGCAGGAGATGGGATACAAAAACATCCATCAAGTGCCTAAGCTGGACAAGATCGTCTTGAATCGCGGCCTCGGCGACGCTTCTCAAAACGCGAAAGCCTTGGAGTCTTCGGTAACCGAGATCAGCACCATCGCAGGCCAACGACCCGTGATCACCCGTGCCAAGAAAGCCATCGCCAGCTTCAAGATCCGGAAAGGAATGCCCGTAGGCTTGATGGTCACCCTTCGACGGGAACGGATGTACGCTTTCCTCGATCGACTGATGAATGTGGCTCTTCCCAGGATCCGCGACTTCCGAGGCGTGAGTGCGAAAAGCTTCGATGGACATGGTAACTACACCTTAGGGGTCCGCGAGCAGTTGATCTTCCCAGAGATCGAGTACGACAAAATCGATCAGATCCGAGGCATGGATGTGTCGATCATTACGACTGCTCTCACCGACGAAGAAGGTCGAGCTCTACTGAAAGCTTTTGGTATGCCGTTTGCCTCCTAACCCTTAGGAATACAAGCGTAAAAGATGTCTTCTTCGGAGCTTTACCCTTATGGCCCATTTCATCGTTGCGAATCACCAACACAAACCCCTGAAATTGCTCAACTTCAGCAACAAACGGGTGAGATCTGGGGAAAACCAGCCCACAATTCCCACAGTAGTGATTTTCCTAAGGTCAAGGCATATGTGGGCCAGTTGCCGCAGGGGAAAAGAGGAATTGAATTTATGGCAAAATTTCAACCTGATTCTGGGACACCTCCTAGTCGTGCTGATTGGTCAGGCCCACGAGAAGGAGTACGTCTCGAAGATGGTTTTGCAAAGATACAGGTTATCCTGACTCGGAATACTCAGGTGTGACTCATGCTTGATCAGAAACTTCAGCTACCTCTGAATGAATGGCCAACAGGACTGGACTTATCCATTGCTCTTGTTCGGGAATTGCCCAATGATCTGAACAGACAAAGCCATATTGAGTTCACTGATCAACATGACGAGCTTGATGAATTTCAAGGTGCCTTAATTCAATCCCAATCAGGTAAGCATTATGCTCTTGTCAGCTACAAAAACGCTCCTGATCCGAAAGGAACGGAGATCTGGGTTCACCCACAGGAGGATTTCGATCTCAGAGTTAGCTTGGAAGAAGTCATGGAGCTACTGAATCTCACGTGGAACAGTATTTTGTGGCTTCATCCTGAAATCCCTCATGTGTTTGAGAGAAAAACATTCCAGCGACCAACCGTTCCTGAGTGAACCCAACGCCAAACACGATCGATTCGACCACCCCACTCAAAAAACAACTCCACGACACCCCAATGAGGTAGCCCATCCTATGGCCCACACCAACGACACAATTGCTGATATGCTCACCCGCATCCGCAATGCAACGATGGCTCGCCACACCACCGTTGCCGTTCCAGCAACCCGGATGACACGCAGTATTGCGAAAGTGTTGCTGGAGGAAGGTTTTATCTCCGAGGTGAGCGAAACTGGCGAAGGGATCAATCTCAACTTGATCCTGGGGTTGAAATATAAAGGTCGAGGCCGCAAACCGATCATCACCGATCTGAAGCGGGTCAGCCGTCCAGGTCTGCGGGTTTATAAAAATCGGAAAGAATTGCCCCGCGTTTTAGGGGGGATTGGCATTGCGATCATCTCAACCTCGCACGGGATCATGACTGATCGAGATGCTCGCCAGCAGGGCATCGGCGGTGAGGTGTTGTGCTATGTCTACTAGCGCTTGGCCTCAGTCTGTTCTTGCCCATCATGTTGATCGAGTTGGAGTCTAATCATGTCTCGGATTGGTAAACGCCCGATTCCGCTCCCGCCCAAGGTGGATGTCCGGATTGAGGGCAGCACAGTGACCGTCAAGGGTCCAAAAGGAGAGCTATCCCGCAGCCTGCCTCGCCAGGTCAAGGTGGAGCAGGTCGATCAAACTCTCACCGTCAATCGGGCCGATGAAACCCGCAAAGCCTACGAAATGCATGGCCTCTGTCGCACGCTTGTAGACAACATGGTCAAGGGCGTATCAACCGGCTTCGAGCGCCGCCTAGAGATCCAGGGGGTTGGCTACCGGGCTGCTACCGAAGGCAAAACCTTGATCTTGAACGTGGGCTATAGCAATCCTGTCAGGATCCCCTTCCCAGACGGCATCGACATCAAAGTTGAAGCCAATGTCAACGTGATTGTCACGGGGATCAACAAGGAGATTGTGGGTAACACTGCAGCTCGGATTCGGGGTATGCGCCCACCGGAGCCCTACAAAGGCAAAGGGATCCGTTATGCTGGGGAGTTTGTTCGTCGCAAAGCTGGTAAGTCTGGTAAGAAAAAGTAGGGTGATCTGATCATGAAACTCAACCGTAAAACCACAACCCAACAGCGGCATAAACGGATTCGCCGGAAAGTGATGGGCACCCCCGATCGCCCCCGTCTAGCGGTGTTTCGTTCGCATCAGCATATCTATGCTCAGGTGATCGACGATGAACGGCAGTATACCCTAGTGTCCTGCTCAACCGTGGATCGAGCCTTGCGGGAGCAATTTACCAACACCACAAACAAGGAAGCGGCTGCTCTGGTAGGCCGATCGATTGCAGAACGGGCTTTAGAAGCAGGAATCCGGCAAGTGGTCTTTGATCGGGGCGGTAAGCGCTATCATGGTCGGGTTCAAGCTCTGGCTGAGGCTGCTCGTGAGGCCGGTCTAGAGTTCTGATGGATTTATGAAGTCCAACAGATCACAACCGATGGATCACAACCGATGGATCACAACCGATGGATCACAACCGACAGATCACAACCGACAGATCACAACCGATCAAAGGGTCCGACCGATCATACGTATCCAGATGATCGAGAGGGGGCGAAAGATCTAAAGCGAAAGATCTAAAGCGAAAGATCTAAACGGTCACATCTCAAACAGGTTAAGCGATCAACTCGATCACGACACCAGCAGAGGCAGGCAATCTTCAGACTAATCAATCAAGGATCGGCAGGGGAGCATCATGGCTGAGCAACGGGAACGACGCAAAGGCAAGAAGAAAGAAACTCGCGAGTCCACAGAGTGGCAAGAGCGGGTCGTCCAGATCCGACGGGTTACCAAGGTGGTCAAAGGGGGGAAAAAACTCAGCTTCCGAGCTGTTGTTGTCGTGGGCAATGAGCAAGGTCAAGTTGGCGTTGGAGTCGGCAAGGCCAACGACGTGATCGGGGCTGTGCGTAAAGGCGTTGCGGATGGCAAAAAGCACCTAGTCGATGTTCCTCTGACCTCTGGTTTGTCGATCCCCCACCGGATGCAAGGACGCGGGGGTGGAGCCTCGGTCTTAGTCATGCCTGCCGCCCCAGGAACCGGAGTGATCGCAGGGGGTGCCGTCCGGACGGTTCTAGAGTTGGCTGGGGTGCGGAACAGTTTGGCCAAGCAGCTAGGATCGAGTAACCCACTCAACAATGCCCGTGCCACGGTTGATGCCCTGCGGCGGATGCGGACGTTTGAAAGTGTAGCCGAAGAGCGCGGGATCGATCTGGCTAAGTTGAAAAGTCGTTAGAGATGCAACCGATCGGTTCGATCCAGTTCTTTGGATCCATCTAACCGATCCAGAAACCAGTCAGAGGTTGAAGAGGCAAGGAAAATGCGGATCAATGATGTTCAACCCCATCCCGGAGCAACCCGACGGCGGCGGCGTTTAGGTCGCGGGATCTCAGCCGGTCAGGGAGCCTCAGGCGGTAAGGGGATGCGAGGCCAAAAGGCACGGAAAGGGGGCAGTACCCGGCCTGGGTTTGAGGGTGGTCAAATGCCTTTGTATCGGCGTGTCCCCAAACTTAAGCATTTTTACATTGTCAACCGTCAGGAGTACACCGAGATCAATCTGCGCTCCTTGGTAGATCTGCCGGAAGATGCTCTGGTCTCCTTGGACAGTTTGCTCGATCTTGGAATTGCAACCACCAACGATGGTCCACTCAAGATCCTGGGAGACGGGGAGATCACTCAGCGGCTCAGGGTCGAAGCTGCCGCAATCACGGCCTCTGCTCAGGCCAAGATCGAAGCTGCAGGAGGAAGCGTGACCATTGTCGATCTCCGAGCTAGAGGGGAGGCAAACTCTGACTCAACCTCGGAATCTGTGGCTGAGGAAACAGTTGCTGAAGCTGAGCCGATCCAGAATGAACCCTAGGTAAGGCTTGAACAGAATGTCCTCAAACCAGCTGACTTTACCCCGATCCGACGATCTTCTCCACCTCACGATCAAGACTCCCTTTACGCCTTGGATTCCCGCGATTGCTTAAGGGCTTTGCTTAAGTGATCATTGATACGAGATCCTGCGGAAGGTGTTTCGATTCAGTACACTGGATCGGGAATGATCATTTACATCCAGAGCCAGTTCTCATGGTCAATTCACGCGGTTCTAACTCCTCCAACCAAGATACATCCTTCCTCCAAGCGGCTCAGGCTGCTGGGCTAAGGGGACGGATTCTCCTGACATTGGGCTTGCTGCTGCTGGTCCGCTTAGGCGTCTACATCCCTCTGCCAGGGATCGATCGAGCTGAATTTGCGGCCAACTTGCGTAACAGCCCCGTGTTTGGGTTATTGGACATTTTCTCCGGTGGCGGTATCTCAGCCTTAGGGGTCTTTACCTTAGGGATCCTGCCGTTTATCAATGCGTCGATCATCATGCAGCTATTGGCCTCAGCGGTTCCCTATTTGGAGAATCTGCAGAAGCATGAGGGAGAGCAGGGACGGCGGCAGATCTCGCAATACACACGCTACGTCACCTTGGGGTGGGCCATCGTTCAAGGGTTAGGCTTATCCTTGTGGGCTCAAAACTACACCACCAACCCCAATCGATTGGCCTTTGTCCTGACAACTACTGTGGCTCTAGCTGCAGGTTCAATGTTTGTGATGTGGTTGGGTGAGGTGATCACAGAGCGCGGTATTGGCAATGGGCCTTCGCTGCTGATCTTTGTCAACATTGTGGCAGGCTTGCCGCGAGCCTTGGGTCAAACGATCAACCTGGCTCAGGCGGATAGCAGTCGGATCGGTGGGATCATTTTGCTGGTGATTGTCTTCCTGGTCATGATCGTCGGGATTGTGTTTGTTCAGGAAGGGAATCGGCGGATCCCGATCGTCTATGCCAAGCGTCAAGTGGGAAACAAGTTGTTCCGGGAGCGGAAAGACTATCTGCCCTTGCGGTTGAATCAAGGGGGGGTGTTGCCGATCATCTTTGCAACCTCAGTGATGTTTTTGCCCGCGTCGATCGCTCAGTTTTCTCAAAACACCTTCTTGATCCAGTTTGCGAATCTGCTGGCTCCCAGTTCGTGGTTTTACGTGATTGCCTACTTTACGTTGATCCTGTTTTTCAGCTACTTTTACGCTTCGCTGATCATGAATCCAGTGGATGTGGCTCAAAATCTCAAAAAAGTGGGGGCAAGTATTCCAGGGATCCGGCCAGGGAAGGCTACGGCTGAGTATCTTGAGGGAGTTTTGAATCGCTTGACGTTGCTGGGGGCATTATTCCTGGGGGCGGTGGCGATTATTCCGACAGCAGTGGAACGGGCAACTGGGATCACCACGTTTCAGGGATTGGGGGCAACATCGCTGCTGATCTTGGTGGGGGTGGCGATCGAAACGGTCAAGCAAGTTCAGACTTACCTGATCTCGCAACGTTATGAAGGAATGGTGAAACAGTAGTGTCACGTGTGATTTTTTTAGGCCCCCCCGGAGCGGGCAAAGGAACTCAAGCCCAGAAGCTAGCCGACGATCTGCAGATTCGCAAGATCTCGACAGGTGATATGCTCCGGGCCGAAGTTAGCGCCGAAACACCTCTGGGGTTGCAAGCCAAATCCTATATGGATGCTGGCGATCTGGTGCCTGATCAAGTGCTGATTGAGATGGTTCGGGGTCAGTTGCTTTCTGCATCGGACGGATGGATCTTAGATGGCTTTCCTCGGACCTTGGCGCAAGCGGAGGCCCTTGATCACCTCTTGCCCGAATTGGACCAATCCTATGATCATGTAATCGATCTGCATGTCCCGGACGATATCTTGGTGGATCGGTTGCTAAATCGAGGGCGGGCGGATGATAAGGAGTCTGTGATCCGGCATCGTTTGGAGGTTTACCGCAACCAGACTAAGCCGGTAATCGATTTCTACGCAGCCAAGCAGTGCTTCTCTCAGATCGATGGCAATCGTCCCGTCGATGAAGTGTATGACAACCTCATGTCTTTAGTGAACTCAAACTCGAACCACCACGAGTCCTGAGTTTCTTGAGTTCAATTCCTGCGACTCGATCGGCTTGATTCGCTCACAGAGTTAATATAGTAGCGGTTTAAGGCTTGACCCGCTTTCCCCATTCCAGCTGCAGGTTCGATCCCTTCATCGTGCTGTGCTCTTGCAGGAGATAGGAAGCGGGATCTGAACTTAGGTCGTCATGGATCCGTTGACAGTATCGTTCTCAGGAGGTTCTGTTTGTCCAAGCAAGATTCGATCGAGATGGAGGGGACGGTGACCGAGTCCCTCCCGAATGCCATGTTCCGCGTCGATCTCGACAATGGCTTCAACGTCTTAGCCCACATTTCCGGCAAGATCCGTCGTAACTACATTAAGATTCTGCCTGGGGATCGAGTCAAGGTCGAGTTGACTCCTTACGATCTGACCAAAGGCCGGATCACCTATCGTCTCCGTAAGAAATAGCGTTAGGATCCAATCTCCATCGCCCACCCTTCTGAATGTCTGAATCCAAGTACCTCAACATCTTCCTCGACCCAATACGGAAGTGCGCCGATTATACCCCAAAATTCGGAACTTCAACCCGTGAAACAGGATTGGATCTGGTGGGCTTCAAGAGTCTTTACGGAAGCGACCCTTTCTATTCGTGGATTGGTCTTGACTCAGACCTCATGTATGCAGCACACAAGGCAGCGGGAGGAATGACCTCGGTTTACCGACAAATTGGGATCGGATGCGAGAGAATCTTCCGCGAAGTGCTTTTTGATTCCATAGGATATTCTGATCGTGATTTGGCCACTTGGTCCTACACGGCAACAACCCCGTCTGGAAAGTTGAAGACGCTTTCACTCGATGGACGGATCGGTTTGGCAGACATTGAAAATTCCGTTGTGCGTGGGCGTGTAGAGAAGTGGCTTGCGGATTATTGCGAACAACTTGAGATTCCAAGAACCCCAAGTGCTGGCGCAGTTTTTGAGGTGAGACAGGGCTATAAGAGCAAGGATTCTAAGCGGCAGAATGCCGATATTGACAATGCTGCTGTCGCATGGTCTCACGGCTACCTCCCAGTGTTTGCAGTATTCTCCAGCCAGATCGACACCGACATCGTGCTCCGCTATCGCAACAGTCGCTGCGGCATTCTTACTGGCGTTCAAGGTTCCGGTCCTTTGGCTTCGCTTTACGATTTCATGGATGCAATTATTGGCTACGATCTTGCCAGATTCTTTGAAATGAACAGCGTCGCCATTCGAAGTGAGATCGAAGCTATTTTGGAGACTTTACTACGACCCCAATGATTACCCAGCGATCAGATTACACATTTAAGCACAACCGATCATTAGGGCGGCACGGTTGGCTACGTCTTACACCAGCTTATTCCGTTAAGCTTGCCCGTGAAATCATCGAAGATTTACCCACAGGTTGCCGCATTCTTGATCCTTTTTCAGGGACGGCTACAACCGGAGTTGCCGCTGCGGAGTTTGGTTACTCCAGCATTCTTTTCGACATTAATCCGTTTTTAGTGTGGTTAGGCAATGCGAAGCTCACGAACCTTACTGAGGACGAAGCAGCCTCCCTCCGTTCTGCTGTTGTGCGGGTAAGTAATAGTGCAGTTTCCCTGGCAAATACCAACTTGTGGGTGCCGCCACTCAAGAATATTGAGCGATGGTGGAGCAAAGACACCTTAGATGGCCTAGCTAGACTTCGATCAGCTCTTCTTGAGGAGGTTGGAGTACCTCTTGAGTCAGGCTTGTTTGCCCTGCTCTGGATCGCCTTCGCTCGGACTGCTATCGAGTATTCTGCAGCAGCGTTCAATCACGTTTCTGTCTCCTTCCACAACGATACGAAAGCCTATTCTTTGAATGAGATCATTCTGTCTTTTAAGAGCTTCGCGCAGATATTTATTGCCGATGCATCCAGACATCTATCCGCTCAAGCTGAAGTTATTCTTCACGATAGCTCAGAGCCATTCGAGAGCGGGGGCAAGTTTGATGCGATTGTCACTTCTCCTCCTTACCCCAACCGGATCAGCTACATTCGTGAGTTGAGGCCCTATATGTTCTGGCTCGGATTTTTGACTGAGGCGCGAGAAGCTGGCGAATTGGACTGGCAAGCGATTGGTGGGACATGGGGCATTGCCACGAGTCGCCTTACCACTTGGGAGCCGACCCACGATTGTTCTATACCCTCCCTTACTCAGACGGTAAGTGAGATTGCTGCATCTGACGGCAAGAACGGTGAGCTACTGTCCCTTTATGTGAAGAAGTATTTTTACGATATAGATCGACACATTGAAATGATCCGAAACATTCTTAACCCTGGAGCTGAGGTTTACTACATTATTGGGAACAGCACCTTTTACGGCATCCTGGTTGATACACCAACGCTTTACGAGGAATCGCTCAGGGTTCACGGATTCAAGAACGTGGAATCGCGGATCATTCGGAAGCGGAACAGTAAAAAAGATCTATTCGAGTATTGCACATCTGCAACATTCGGAGATACTGCAGTATCCAAGCGCAAGTTGAAACAGTCCTACCCTAACAAGCCTCCCAAGGAGACACAGTTGCTCCTTTGGGAGAAGCGTAGCTACTACGAAACTAACAGGGAAAACAAGTTGGTTAGCCTATGAGTCTAACATATCTCATTCACCTTAAACGATTTAGATGTTATAAAATGTTTTAGATATTAAGGAGTATTGGCTGGGCCATCAAGCAGTCCAGGGATCTGGCTGCTGAGGGAGTTTGCCAGGATCGCAGCTTGGGTTCGATCGCGTAAATTCAATCGATTCAAGATATTGGTGACGTGATTTTTAACGGTACCTTCTGAGATGTAGAGCTTCTGGGCGATCTCTCGATTACTTGCGCCGGTAGCGATCAATTGCAAAACCTCTCGTTCTCGAATGGTCAGTTCTGAAAATCCGGGTGGCAGTTCTACAGGGGGGTTGGCCTCCGGTTGAGCTACTCCTGCCACGATCTTTTGCATGATCCCTGGTCCAAATTGGCTATAGCCCTTGTGAATCAATCGGATCGCTTGAGCCAACTCTTCCGACGGCGTATCTTTTAACAAGTATCCTTGAGCTCCAACCTTCAAGGCTTCCGTCACGTAGTCTTGATCATCGAACGTCGTCAACACCAAAACTTTAACCTGAGGAAAGCGGGATATGATCGCACGGGTGGCAGCAACTCCATCCATCACCGGCATCCGAATATCCATCAGCACCACATCAGGCTGCAAGGATTCAACCCGCTGCAGTGCCGTTTCACCATTTTCAGCTTCACCCACAATCTGAAGATCAGCATTGAGCTCCAACAACGCCTTCAAGCCCTGCCGAATCAAGCCTTGATCATCCACTAAGAGCACTTGGATCGGTTCAGAGCTCATCGATCTATCAACTCCGATACTGCCATGGGTCCAGAACCTTAAGGTGTTTCGATATAGGGTATTGTATACTAAGCTCAGGTACAAAGTCTGAAATTCGAGCTATGTTGCTGTTTTTTATTCACGGCGTAGCAACTCGCCAAACAGAATACACCAAGGCATTAGAGAGGGGAATCAAAGATGAGCTTACTGATCGTGGTTTAACACCTCCAATTTGCTATTATCGCTCTAACTATTCCTGGCAAGTATTCATCGCGTGTTGGTGATAAATTTCGTTTTGATTCAGGAGAGTTTTATGAGATCGAGAGACATTCAGAGAGACTGAGGCATCAGGGGTATCATTTTAAGCCAATCCGCGTTAGTGAAGAGTAGAAGTAAGTTAACTTTTTGTGAGCTCTGACCCGATCAGGATCTTGTGATCCATGTTTCGAGCCAGAGCATCGATCAGAGCTTGGCTAGCTGTGGCCTAGAGATTACAAGACAGCAAGGCTGAGAACGTGATCGGAGTTTTGCAAGGCCAAATGATGTGCCCGCGTAACCCGCTCAGACAATAAATACGCTGCTGGAGTGTGGGTGGCCATCTGAGGACGTGGGTGAGGTAAAATATCTTGCCCAAACGCATCATGATATTCTTCAGAATCGATCCAGGTGTTGATCATAGCCTTAAATCCCCGCTCAACCAAAATGTCATGATAGGTGATCACTTCTTCCTTCGATACAGGAGCTCGACCTAAAAAGTGCTTGAACCCTTCTTCAATGCAGCGAGTGTTGCAACCATGCTGAAAAAACAATTTCTGATAAAGCTCAGATTGCCCGATCTGGCGAACCAAGCGCATCATCCCAACCTTCTTCCGCAGAAAATCTCGCTCCAAACGCATCAATTCCCCTTGTTTTTCGTGAGCATACGGTTGACGCTCCAGGATCTGTTGATGTGCAGCCCGTAGCAGGTTTTGCAGGGTTTCTGGATCTGCATTGCGCTGGTAGCGAAGCACGGGGATCTCAGCTTGCTGGAAACAGATCATGGTCAAACTCCTAGTGATAAGTCATTGGGTGGGAGATCTGGGTCTTATCTCCCCAGGGATCAGGATTCAATATGCACGACGAAAAGCTATTTGAGCTCTTCGTCTCAGACAGTCTCCATCACAGCACAGCCGCTCTAAACATCTCCTCAATTGGGCTATGCAATCAGCACAGAGGACTGGGGCGAAAGCTAAAAATGCTACTTTGATCCTGGTGTAACGCGAACGGGTTCCTTGTGCAGCAAATCTCTCATAAATATTTACATTCAACCAGACTATTCCCAGAACTCTTTGCCTAAAGCCCGTATATTTATGGAGGCTTAGTGGCTCTGCCGTATTTCTACGGAGGTATTATTCGTTAAGGTTTGTATCAGTTCTATGCTCAATGATGTGATCGAATACAACAATGAGGTTATTGCGATCAAGCGCGATTTGCCCTGATTAGCTCTGGTCTTGATATCGACTAGAGATCCCGGTGGCAGATCTCTACTCGTGAGTGGAATGAGCTGTGATTTAGCTGTTGTCAGGCTAACCGTCTTGTTGAGTCCTTTGCAGGTTTAATCTATGGTCAAACAGATCAGGCTGGAACCTCTTTCCAAGGTTTCAGAAGTTGACACTTACGACAATTTGCTTTCCGTGATCTTATCAGAGGATCTCCAAGTTGCTCGTGAGTGCAATGGACGAGGAATCTGTGCTACTTGCCATCTCTATGTGTTAGAAGGCATGGACCAACTGAGTTCCATGACACCCCGTGAATCTCGCACTTTGGAGGTGATCACCAGCGCCAAAGCAAATTCTCGCTTGGCTTGTCAAGCCAGAGTTGTAGGAGAGGGAGTGGTTGTTGAGCTCCCTCCAGGGATGTATGTCAATTCACTCCAGGATATTGAAGTCTTGATCGGTCGGCGCGCTGAACAAGATCTTCTCCACCCTGCCACAGGACGAGTCTTGGTTGAAGAGGGCAAGATCATTACCCGCTCCACGATTAAGCAGCTAGAGCAAGAAGATTTCAGCTTGATTGGCAATACTCTGGCTAATACGTCCAGTGCTTGAGGATCACCATCGATTCATCCTATGTTGATCACCCATGTTGGCCTGTGAGCTGGAAAATCACCATCTCATATTCTGAAGTTTGCCTGAATTTAGATTGAAGTTTCTGAGGAATTCAAGATATGGCTGTTGATGCGATCACGACAACTCAATCGGTTGAGAAAACTGAGAATCGCCCTAAGCTTGCCATTGGTTTAGGCAAGATGAAGCATTCCCACTACAGTTATCAAGATTTCTTTCGGTTTAATCATGATCAAGGGATCATTATTGACTGGAATGACACTCAGAATCTGTTGATGAGTGAAGATTTTGTTGTGGGTTTGCAGAAGGGCTTGGAGCGGGAAGTCGGAGATGCTTCTGGTGCGGTGATGTATAGCATTGGAGTTGATTGGGGCAGGAATGATGCGATCGTGTTCTCGGAATGGTATGAGCAGGAATTTGGGATCAGTACCAAACGATCGAATCTGCTGTTCTTGCTAGAAACCTGGTGGTGGCCATTTACGGCTCAGGGGTGGGGCAAGTGGGAGGTTGAAACGGAATCCAAGCAGAAAGGCTTCATCTTTATTAATGTGTTTGATTCAATGGTGGCTCGAACCCTAGGAGATGTTGGGAAACCTGTATGCCATCTTTATGCTGGGTTATTTGCTGGTTTTTTCACGAGTATGACGCAACGAGATCTCGCATGTATTGAGTTGCAGTGTTATGCCATGGGAGAAACCTTTTGCAAGTTCCTGCTGGGTGGACAAGATCGGATCGATGCTGCCAATTTCTGGATCAATGAAGGTGCAAGTGCAAAAGAGATTGAGCGTCGCTTGCACCAGGGGGATCAGCCTCATCGTAAGTAAGTTAAGACGACCCGTGTCCGAAGCTTTTTGGCCTGCACTTCAGGAATAATGCTGCACCTCTTCGCACTGATCCCTTGAGTCTTTAACTTCAGGAGGTGATCTCCATGAGACAAACCGATCAACACATGCTCAATCTTTCTCAGCCTGTCAAAGGATTTATCCAGATGGTGAACTGGGATAACTTGCCTTTGCTGGATCTGCTCAATGTTTCGGCCCCTACCGATCATTCCTTAGCGTCGATGCTGTTGAACTGGTCGGTTGGACAGTTTTTCAATCATATGTCTTGGACAGGCCCATCACCAGGATCCATAGGAGCAAGTGTGCCCTCAATTATCGCTGATCCTGATCCGAATGATCCTGATTTAGTGACTTATGAGTCTTCATTCTCACTCTCTGATTTTTCAGAGTTGTTTTGATCGAACCAGCTGATTGAGTTTAGTGGGCTTAAGCTCAATTCAGTAAGTGGGAGGCCAATTGAGGATCTTTGTTTCCCTTAAGATTGCTTGAGTTGTTTGGAGGAATCTGATCATGCAAACTACCTGGGCTGAACAGCTTGCAGATATTGAAGGAAGCTTTCTAAAGTCTGAGGCTTTGGAGGAGTTGCTGCACTATGCTGAGTCCTTTTCATCCCGCCGCGCTCTCTATCAAATGATCATGCAGCATGAGATGGAATGGATCACTCACGTTCTGCGGCAAAACGGCTATGACTTGACTCAGAGTTTAAGTCGATCGGCCAGTTTATTGGCGGAACAGTTAGCTAGATATCTGAGGCTTGTTGGGACAAGTTTGTTGATGGATGATCAGGCTGTTCTATCACAAGTGTTATTCGGATCTATGGATCAATATCTGGATTTGGTCACTGGAGTTCATCAGCTTTTTGCTGTGATGATGCAATCCTTGACTCCTCAGCACCAGGCACTGATCCAACCTTATCGTGAAGCATTGATCAGCCAAATCATGGCTAAGTCTGAGTTGCTGGAAACAATGTCCGATCAGGTTAATGAGCAACAAGAGACACTTGAACTTCCCGATGCTCAGATCCATGAAGAACCTTTGACTCTCATGGAAATGTTTGCCTGATTGTTGACTTTGGTTGGCGAACTGGATCGAGTTCAGCACTGGTTTGGTCATTTAGTTTGTTGGAGGCAATGCTCAATGAATACGGCGATTGTTGATATCATGCGGGAATCGGAAGGACGTTATCTGCTGCCTGATGAAATGCAGACCCTGCAGTCCTATATTGATGATCTACCACGTCGGATCCGGGTTTATCAAACCTTGCAAGCCAAGGAAAATGAACTGCTGGATCGGGTGATGGAAAAGTTTCAGCCCACCCTACCGAATTTAACTCGCCAACATGGTCCCACCGCGTGGCAACGCTGTCGTCGTGATCTGGCTATGGCTTGGCGCTATTGTGCTCTGGCCATGGTACTCAATGATGAGGACTATTTGCGTGACAAACTCCTCTACTGGTTGGAAACGATCTTGAAATCATTCAAAATGCGGGATCAGTGCAATCCTGCTTACCGAATGATGTTGGATTCTCTCCAGCTGGTATTTACCTCGGAGGAGTGTGAGCTGATCCGTCCTTATGTGATGCTGACCCAGATGATGTTGAAGGGATAGTTGTGTTTTTTCTATCTAATCTTCCTCTGATTGTCTGTCTGATGTTTAGTTGATCTGACGAAGGGTTGGAACTGGGATAGTCCTGAGTGTCCTTGGATCATTGGATCTACTGATCACGATTGCTGAACCAATGGGTTTGAGCTAGGAGTTGAAACGATGACAACATTGCAAGAGCTGCTGCAAGATCGGGTCTTACCCGGCCATTGCTTTACCCCAACGTACTACATTCGGCCTGATATTCATTCGGGTTTACTGGAAAGTCGAGGTGGGTACCGATTAGCGGCCTTTCCAGAGGCTTTGGTCCGAGCCATGTATTCTGGGCTTCGGTATGAGACTGGACAAGCAACACGAGTGATCCTCTACAACTGTGGACGCGATTGGGGACAGGAGTTCTTTGAACGATTTGAGGAGGAACTCTCCCAGTATCGCGGTGAGCCACTGGGCGATATGCCGATTGGGATCTTGATCGACTCTCTGACCGATCTCTGGGCAACGCATGGGTGGGGGCGGCTGCAGCTTCATTTTGAACACTCGGATCGAGGAGTTGTAGAGGCGACAGTCTTCAATTCTGGGTTTGCTAAGGCTGCTCTTGCGAGTTTGCCGGAGGAGACGAAGCCGGATGAACCTTCTTGCTATATGGAAGCAGGGGTTCTAGCCAGTGTGTTCTCAGCATTGTCAGGGCGAGCGTTGAGCTGTGTTCAAACAACCTGTGAATCGTTAGGTGCCGATCGCAATCGTTTCATCATTACGACCGCTGAGCGTTTACAGTCTTGTGCAGACTGGATCCGTAAAGGCATGAGCCATGCTGAGATCGTCGATAAACTGATTGCAAACTAGGTTATCTCACCTCTGACCGAGATCAAGACCATAAGATCAAGATCATTCAGCTTGCTTTAGTCCTGAGTTGGCAAAAACTTAGGCGAGGCAAGCTATTGGATTGGAAAGTTCTGAACTGATCTCCATGCCCCACCGTTGCTCATCGAGTTGCTCATCAAGTTGCTCATCGAGTTGCTCATCGAGTTGCTCATCGAGTTGTTCATCGAAATGATAGAACCTACCCTGATCAGATGAGATCAAGATCCTGAGGAATCTTGGGAATTAGGATGTAGGACTAAGAAACAAAAGGAGTAGCCTCGTAAACGTAGGCTGGGGCGAAAGATCTCGAAGCTAAGTTTCATTAGATCGGGGAGATCACACCAGGACATTGGAGAAAAGCCAAAGGCTTGATAAAAAGGGACTAAATCAGGTTTACAAACTAGATATATAGAAGAAAGATCTTTAGCTAATAAATGATGCATCAGCTCTGATCCTAGACCCTTTCCGCGCCATTCTGGATCGACAAACATATTATAAATGATCGAGCATAAGGTTGATTCTGCGAGAGCACCACAACCGATCAAGCGCCCTTGATGTTCGATCACAGTATAATTGCTCCAATGAAAGAATGCACCACTTAAACTAGACTGCAAATGTAAGAGTAAAAACGAAATCTCCAAACAGATCATGATCATGGTTGCCAGGATCGCAAAAAACAAACCCAATTGCACCCACCCTTGACGACTGAAGGCAAACAAAAAACTTTCCAGCCAGATCAATCCTGACAACATTAAAATTTGTAGGAGTGAGTATCCAACAATGCGTACCTCAAAGCTCCAAGCCTCCTGACGGATAAATCGATACACCAACGCTTGCAGTGCAAATCGATCAGACTTAGTGGCCGATCGCAGGACACACCCCTGCGGAAGAGAATGGGGGGTTGGGCTCATCAAAGCAGTTTGCTCCAGGATGTGAGGTTAGCTCGCTCCACAGTAGGCCGCAAGTTAGCTGGGAGGACAGATACGGATCCCCATTGTTGCAGCAAATCTCGTAACACGGCATCCTGTTCGAGTCGAGATCCTTGTAGATCAGCGCTAGTGTTCATGATCACAAACCAGAGCGTTCCTTGCTGAGTCGGGAGGACACCTGCTAGACTGCTGACTGCATTGAGGGTTCCCGATTTTGCAATCACCACAGGGGGAAGTGAGCGGGACTGCAGCACTCCTTGATCCTGACCCACAATAGCCATCACATCTGTGAGCGATAGATTGCTTCTCTCAAGGAGTTGATCGATAGCCAGCAACATGGCACAAGCGGCCCGTGGCGAGATCCGGTTCTCGATCCCTAAGCCCGATCCGTTCACCAGTTGGATCTCCTGCAGTGGGATCCCTGTAATGTTTGACACCTTTTCAGCGACAGCAGCTGCTCCGCCAACCTGATCCGCCAACTGATTGGCCATAACATTGTTGCTATAGAGATTCATTTTTTTGAGCAACTCGGCCACGGGTAAGGAAGCATGTTGGAGGAGAGGGGGCACCTGATCCGGGAGATTGGGCACAACTTGAACTGATCCTTGGATCGTGATCTGGGGACGGGGAGTACCAGGCGAAAGGGTTTGATATTGGGTTTCCGCCTCAGGAGGCCAGAGGGCAGCGTTCAACCCTTGTCGGAGGATCTCACCCGCAACCTGAGGATCCGTCTGAAAATTCATCGCAAACCGGCCTGTCACGATCAAATTGCCGCTAACCTGCTGGATCCCAGCTTGCTGCAACAGATTGGCTACAGCGATCGCATCCTCCCAGACAAAAAAGGGATCTCCAGATCCTTGCACAACAAGATCCCCTGTCAGAATGCCATTTTGGATGGGTCCGGTTGCAGTCCACGAAGTGAGGAAACGGTAGTCAGGCCCCAAGGCGTCGAAGACAGCCAGGGTCGTGGCCACTTTGGTAACGGAGGCAGCAGGTAAAGGGACCGAACCCTGAGCAGCGGCAACCCACTCTTGATCCATTTGGATCCATACTCCCTGACCTTCGCGGTTAAACCCTCTAGCGGCAAGGCGATCGAGATATAGATCGATGATCCTTTGGGTGGTGGGGTTCGGTGTGGTGGGTAGTACGATTGAGACCGAATCAGGTGGCTGGTTCTCTGAAGCTGCAATTTGGCTAGTCGGGATCGGTTGATCAGTGCCTGGACTCACTTCGGTCGCCGATGAGGAAACTTGTAGAGCTGAGGACGGTTGTAGAGCTACAGATGAGTCAGTCTGGGCTTGGGCCTGGTGAGGTGGGGCTGAGTCCGACCAACACCCAGCCATGAAAGCTGCACCGATCACCAGATAGATCAGAGTCCATATACCCCTCATCCAGCTCCTCATCATCTGTTGGGGACTGAGATGGCTCAGGTGCTTGATGGAGGAAGAACTGATCCTTGGATACGGCAGGTTTGTCATAGTTCTCGATCGTAGTCACGCAATTCCAATCCAAGACTTTAGTGTATCGACAGATCTGCAACTTGGCTGGAGTTAAAGTTGAATCCTGCGGGAGAAGGTGATCATTAAGCAACTCGATTAGGTCCATGAACAGTCCCTGCAAGGGTTAGTGCCTACAAGCTTGGCTGATCCTAGAAAAATCGGGCATGTAGATCATCCACACACCCGATCGCTCTCGTATCATGGTCCATTTGCACGAGTGGGCTAGATCTTAGTAGGGCCAACGCCAATGAACGATCTCTGCTCGATCGGATCCTTCTTCAAAGGCGTGATTGAGGTTTTCGATGATCAGATTTTTCATTCGCTCCTTGACATAGGCAGCAGCAGAACCCAGCTTCGGAACTCGATCGATCACATCAATCACCAGGTTGTAGCGATCAATTTGATTCCGGATCGCCAATTCCAAAGGTGTGTTGATATTCCCCTCCTCTTTGTAGCCCCGTACATGGATCCGATGCTGATTGGTGCGGCGATAGGTCAACTTGTGGATCAGCCAGGGATAGCCGTGGAAATTAAACACCACAGGTTTATCGGGCGTGAACAGGGTATTGAAGTCAATGTCGGATAAGCCGTGAGGATGCTCGTGTTCAGGCTGCAACTTGAACAGATCCACCACATTGATAAACCGCACTTTCAAATGAGGGAATTCCTCGCGCAGGATCGCCGTAGCTGCTAGAGACTCCATTGTGGGGATATCTCCACAGCAAGCCATCACGACATCGGGCTCATCAGGCTCTATCCCTTGATCATCGTTGCTGGCCCACTCCCAAATGCCAATACCCTTAGTGCAATGCTTGATCGCTTCCGGCATACTTAAGTACTGCAGGTGCATCTGTTTATCGGCCACGATCACATTCACATAATCCACACTTCGCAGACAGTGATCCGCCACAGAAAGCAAGCAGTTGGCATCAGGAGGAAGGTAGATCCGAGTTACATCTGGGCTTTTGTTCGTGACTAGATCAATGAACCCAGGATCCTGGTGACTGAAGCCGTTGTGATCTTGCCGCCATACCAACGAGGACAACAAAATATTCAACGAGGAGATCGGAGCACGCCAGGGCACATGATTTTTGCAGATATCGAGCCACTTGGCATGTTGATTGAACATTGAATCGACAACATGGGCAAAGGCTTCATAAGTATGGAAGAGACCGTGCCGTCCAGTTAAGAGATATCCTTCGAGCCAACCCTGCAAGGTATGCTCACTCAACATCTCCATCACGCGACCATCCGGTGACAGTTGGCTTCCATCAGCATCTTCTGGCAAGTAGTCTGCCATCCAGGTTTTTTGCGTGACTTCATAGATCGGGCTCAGCCGATTGGAAGCCGTCTCATCTGGACCAAACACCCGGAAACTGGTCATATTTTTCTGCATCGTATCCCGCAGGAAATACGCCATGATCTTGGTGTTTTCAACTTCGACTTGACCTGGCTTCGGCACTTCAACGGCATATTCACGAAAATCAGGTAAACACAGTTCCTTGCGCACCAAGCCCCCGTTGGTGATCAGGTTTGCACTCATGCGGCGGTGGCCAGTGGGAGCCAGTTCCTTCAATTCGGGGATCAAGGTACCATGCTCATCAAATAATTCTTCTGGCTTGTAGCCCTTCATCCAGGCTGTCAACATGTCCAGGTGTTGAGGATTATGATGCATGCCTCCCATCGGTACCTGGTGAGCCCGCCAGAATCCTTCCACCTTATGACCATCCACTTCCTTCGGTCCCGTCCACCCCTTCGGAGCGCGCAAGATGATCATGGGCCAACGCGGACGCTGAGCCACTCCAGAGCTACGTGCTTCCGCCTGGATCGAACGGATCTGAGTGATACATTCCTCCAAGGTAGCCGCCATCTTCTGGTGCATGAATTCCGGATCTTCACCTTCAACCACATAGGGCGTATAGCCGTATCCTCGGAATAAGCTTTCCAATTCTTCCGGTGAGATCCGGGCCAAGATCGTGGGGTTCGCAATTTTGTATCCGTTCAAGTTCAAGATCGGTAAGACAGCCCCATCTCGGATCGGATTGATAAACTTGTTGGAATGCCAAGCGGTCGCCAGTGGTCCGGTTTCCGCTTCCCCATCACCGACCACAACAGCTGAGATCAAATCCGGGCTGTCTAACACTGTTCCGTAAGCATGCGAAAGGCTGTAGCCCAGCTCACCCCCTTCATGGATCGATCCAGGGGTTTCAGGTGTGCAGTGGCTCCCGATATGGCCAGGGAAGGAGAACTGTTTGAAGAACTTGCCCATCCCTTCTTCATCTTCACTCTTGTCTGGGTAGATCTCAGAGTAGGTGCCTTCCAAATACACAGGCCCCAGCACCCCTGGAGCCCCATGTCCTGGCCCTGCCAAATAGATCATGTTCAGATCATATTTTTTGATCAGGCGATTCAGGTGAATGTAGGTAAAGCTGAGAGCGGGTGATGCTCCCCAGTGACCCAGGAGGCGGTGCTTGATCTGCTCTGGTTTCAAACTCTCTTTCAGAAGGGGGTTGGAGCGCAAGTAGATCATCCCTACTGCGAGATAATTACAAGCTCGCCAATACGCATGGATCTTACGCAATTCTTCTGGATTGAGAGGTTGAGCTGCAGCAGCAGGTGTGGTTTGAGCGGAGGTAGTGGCTGTCATAGGATTAGGATCAATACATCGCTATCAGAGTTCAACCTCTATGTTCACAGGATCTGATCCAAAACCGTGCCGCAGTAACTATTTCTTAATTTCAACCTGCAATCCTGCCTGGGCCTGAACATACTCATTGACTTCGATCGGAACGGGCTTAACCCCCCAGATCCGCTCACAGTAGTCACGGATCGAACGATCGGAAGAAAACTTGCTCATCCGAGCCACATTCAAGATAGATTTACGAGTCCAACTCTCCTGATCCCGAAACGCTTGACTGACGTGATCCTGACAGTCAATATACGAAGCATAATCGGCAAACAACATAAATGGATCGTGATACAACAATGAATCCACTAACGGCTGAAACAGGCTAGTATCTCCACTCGAAAAGAGCCCAGACTGAATTCGATCGATAACTTCTTTCAACATCGGATCAGACTCATAATATCGACGGGGATCGTAGCCTTTGGATCGCAGCTCCAAAACCTCATCACTCCTTAACCCAAACAAGAAGAAATGTTCAGCCCCGACTTCTTGACGGATCTCAACATTAGCTCCATCGAGTGTACCGATCGTCAGCGCCCCATTCAGCGAAAACTTCATATTCCCTGTACCCGAAGCTTCTTTACCAGCTGTCGAAATTTGCTCAGACAGATCCGCTGCTGGATAAACCCGCTGGCTATTCGTCACATTATAATCCGGCAGATAAACAACTTTGAGTCGATCCCGCACATCTGGATCATGGTTAACCACTTCTCCCACAGCATTGATCAATTTGATGACCCGTTTGGCCATAAAGTATCCCGGCGCAGCCTTCCCTCCAAAGATAAAGGTGCGAGGAACCAGATCCAGATCAGGGTTATGTTTGATCCGGTTATAAAGAGTAATAATATGCAATACATTCAAATGCTGGCGCTTGTACTCATGGATCCGCTTCACCTGGATATCAAACAACGATTCAGGATTGACGATCAGCCCTTGCTGCTGCTGAATATAGTTAGCTAAGTCCTGTTTGATTGCCTGTTTGATCTGACGCCACTCTGCCCGAAACTCTGGATCTTCAGCCAAGTCTTCCAGCTTCTTTAACTCGTCCAAATGAGTGATCCATCGATCCCCAATTCTACGATTAAGCAAGTCCGTCAAGCGAGGATTGATCAACACCATCCACCGTCGAGGCGTCACTCCATTGGTAACATTAACAAACTTCTGGATCCAAGCTTCCCCTTTGAACAGATCATGGAAGTCCCGCAACACAAGTTCCTGTAGAAGCTGAGTGTGCAACTCGGCAACACCATTGATCGTATGACTACCAACTGTGGCTAGATGAGCCATCCGTACATAACGTTCCCCGTCCTCATCGATCAACGAAAGCACTCTCAATTTATCATTGTCTCCGGGATACTGGATCCGCACTTGATCAAGGAACCGCCGATTCATTTCATAGATCAGTTCCAAGTGACGCGGGAGCAAATGACTAAACAAACTGATCGACCATTTCTCTAATGCTTCTGGCAGGAGTGTATGGTTCGTATACGCAAAGGTCTGCTGAGTGATCTCCCAAGCCTTTTCCCAGGATAAGTTATGATCATCAATAAGTAGGCGCATCAGTTCAACGACTGCGATCGAAGGGTGAGTGTCATTCAGTTGAGCTGCAAACTGCTGATGAAAGGTTTCCAAACTCCCACCCTGGCTGAGATGAATCCGGATCATATCTTGCAATGAACAGGAGACAAAAAAGTATTGTTGCTGCAGTCGCAATTGCTTCCCTTGCAGAGGCTCATCATTGGGATAGAGAACTTTAGTAATATTCTCAGATACCATCTTCGCTTCAACAGCACCGTAGTAATCACCCAGATTAAACGATTGAAAGTCAAACGACTCAGGTGCTTCGGCCTTCCACAATCGCAATGTGTTAGCTGTGTTGACCCGATAGCCCAAGATCGGCGTATCATACGGAATTCCTTTGATGATCTCAGCAGGGATCCAGCGAACCCGGTAATGCCCCTCTTCATCTGTGTAGGCTTCCGTATGTCCACCAAACTTAACCGTCAATGAGGCTTCTGGACGAGGTAACTCCCAAGGATTTCCATGTTGTAGCCATTTATCCGTGATCTCAACCTGCCATCCATCCCGAATTTCCTGATCAAAAATGCCAAATTCATAGCGGATCCCATACCCAATTGCAGGGATGGATAAACTGGCTAGCGAGTCCATATAGCAGGCGGCTAATCGGCCCAAGCCACCATTGCCTAGCCCAGGCTCCTCTTCCTGCTCCAACAACTCTTGCAGGTTTAGTCCTGACTCCTCAACGGCTTGCTTGACCTGATCATAAATGCCTAAATTGATCAGATTATTTCCCAGATGTGGACCCAACAGAAACTCAGCCGATAAATAACAAACTGTCCGCACGTTCTGACTGAGATAGGTTCGAGTTGTGCTCAACCAGCGTTGCAGAAGCCGATCCCGAACGGTGTAAGCCAGTGCCATGTAAAAATCATTCTTCGTGGCAATGTCTGGATATTTTCCTTGAATATAAAAAAGATTGTCTGCGATTGCGCGACGCAAGGTTTCAACATTCAGCCCTGTCCGATCATCTTCAATAGTGAAATTAGCTGAAGGATTGGTTGTTGGAACGGAAGTCATGAGTGGTGCTCCTGTGCTCTGTGCCCTAAGGGGAGATGAGTCGATCAAGCTAAATAAATCAGCAAGTTGACGAAGAACAATGAGAAAAGTCAATGAGGATAAATCAGATCAGTATCAAGCTTGATAGAATCTTAGTCGAGGCTAATCTTAGGGCTTGGATGCAAACTCTGTCAATATGATTTAACGGAGGAAATGGAAGGGAATCCTTAAGTTTACGGTGATCCTCAACGACAACGTCTCAGAAGTTACAAACACTAAGGATCACTCTAATAAATCCTCAGTGACAACCTGAGCTCTTGAGCGAGTCTCCCCTATTCTGCGATCGATACCTGATCCAGATTCCAAAGTGGACCCAAGATTGGACGAGGATCGATTCCCTCAACCCGATCCCGAATGGCGACGAGAACCAATGGATTGAAGGTGCCGATCAGGGGCAGTTGCTCTTGGGCAATGATCTGGAACTGATCGTAGAGCGCTTTACGCTTGGTAAACTCAAGTTCACGGGTGCCTTGAGCAAAAATGGCATCGATCTCACGTTCCCAGTCTGCTACCACAACCCCTTCGGCTGGATTATCAGGTAGATCACCCAGATTCCAAATATGAAGACGGCCATTGCTACGCCAGATATTGGCTCCATTATTCGGTTCTGTTCCTCCACCCCCAAACCCCAGCATGATCGATTCCCACTCACGACTATCCATCTGCTGCACCAGCGTATTGAAAGCAATCGGCACAAAATCAACGGTGATCCCAACCTGAGCCAGATCTGCTTTGATCAGAGCCCCTGCCGCTGTCCGCTGGTTATTTTCTGCATTAGTTTGTAGAATAAATCGGACTTGATGCCCCTCTGGATCCACTAACTGCTGTTCAGAATTGTAACGATATCCCGCTGAGCGTAAGATCTGACGAGCTCGATCAGGATCGTAAGGATAAAGGGGTGCGCCTTGATCTGGGCTGAGATGGAACGGACTGGCCGGAGAGATCGTGTAGTTCTGAGGTTCACCCAGTCCCTGCAAAATACTATCGACCATTTGCTGCTTATTGATGGCATGAGCGATAGCTTGACGAAAGTGAATATCATTGAACCAACGCTGTTTGATCGGATCTACAAAGGGATCACCTGTATTAGGATTACGCGCCTGTGACATATTAAACGCAATGAAATTATTATTGAGAGTGGGTCCTAAATTATAAATTTTGAACTGATCTCGATCTTCTTCTCGCTTTAAGAGTTGGAAATCGCCTCCTCGGACTTCATAAATATCAAAATTACCCGATCGAAACTGTAATAGAGCCGTGTCTTGATTATCCACAATTTGTAGCACCCACTGATCCAGACGAGGCAATGTGTCCCCTTCAACAGCTGACTTCCAGTAGTAAGGATTAGCTCTATAGATCACTCGCTGATTAGGCACATAACTTTGATAGAAAAATGGACCACAACCCACAATTTGATCAACTGGAGTATCGATCCCCCACGTTTGTAAAAAGAGAGGATTACCTGAAGCGTCCTGCTGATCGATCGTCGGCTGCAGAATGTGTTTGGGCATGATCGGAACCCCAGCCTGTAGCAGGAAAGGTGCAAACGGTTCAGGTAAAACAAACTCAATCTGGAGATCATTTAGCTGAGTCACCTTCGGCAAGACACCACTCTCACCGATCCGTTGGACATCGCGTTGAGAAATCGGGAGATCTTCGTTATAGATAAGCTGGTTGAATGTAAAGTCCACGTCAGCAGCTGTCAAGGGCTCTCCATCTGACCAGCGAAGTCCCGATCGGAGGGTAAAGACATAGCGCAATCCTTGATCATCAACCTCCCAACCTTCCGCTAATTGCGGTTCTGGCAAGAGAGTATCTTCATTCAGTCGGGTCAATCCAGCTACCGTTGGGGCAATTACATCCCGACTCGTGTTTTCTCCTGCAAGATACGAACTCAATGTTTTTGGATCCGCAATCTGAAAATTAATCAGAGGTCGATCCGCCGCGATCTGAGGCCCACAAGCTGTCAACATCCAGCTTAGAAGGATCAGACCCAATCCTTGACCAAAATGCAGGATCCGGAGTTGCTGAAGGATTCTCAGAAGGGTGGAAAATGCTGAAAATAGCGACATGATGAAAGGCTGCGATCAGGATGGGCAAGGAAACGATCTGAAGCTAAACAGATGAGCGTTAAAATCTTAGGATCGAATGGTGTTTAGGAGAAAAAGATCTCCATTTAGTCCGGATCAAGCTCGGATCAATAGTGCCACAGCATAGGTAGCGATCGCTTCTCCGGCCCCGATCGGTCCTAATTTTTCATGGGTTGTGGCCTTGACACTGATCTGATCAGTCTCGATCTGCATCGCGGTAGCTAGACTCTGCTGCAGATTTTGAATATGGGGTTTGAGTTTAGGCCGTTCAGCTACCACAACCGCATCAACATTGCCAATCGCCCACCCTTTTTGCCGAACCAGATCAACAATCTTCTGCAAGAGCACAATACTGTTGGCATCTTTCCACTGGGGATCCTCAGGCGGAAAATAGTGCCCAATATCGCCCAGAGCAGCAGCCCCCAACAGGGCATCCATGATCGCATGGGTCAAGACATCCGCATCACTATGACCCAATAACCCTTGATCATAAGGAATCTCAATCCCCCCTAAGATCAAAGGCCGCCCTTCCACCAATCGATGAATATCGTAACCTTGCCCGATCCGCATCCTGAAGTCCCCAC
>CAZONZ010000001.1:10397-34388 GCA_964581005.1 uncultured bacterium | reverse complement strand
GACTCGCTGAACTAGAACACACCAAAGCCTACCAAGAAGGCCATCAAGAAGGCCATCAGGAAGGCCATCAAGAAGGCCATCAGGAAGGTCGGCAAGAAGAGGCCCTGGCTTTCCTCCTGCGGATCCTCCGAAAGAAAGTAAGTCCCTTGGATCCATCTCATGTAAAACAGATCGAAAAGCTGTCAGTTGCTGAGCTTGAAACGTTGGGAGAGGATCTGCTTGACTTTTCTTCGGTGGTCGATCTCGATCGCTGGCTTCAGAGGCAGAAGAGGAGATCCGGAGGATGTTAGGACTCGCTGAACTAGAACACACCAAAGCCTACCAAGAAGGCCATCAAGAAGGTCATCAAGAAGGCCATCAGGAAGGTCGGCAAGAAGAGGCACTGGCTTTCCTCCTGCGGATCCTCCGAAAGAAAGTAGGTCTCTTGGATCTATCTCATGTAGAACAGATCGAAAAGCTGTCAGTCACTGAGCTTGAAACGTTGGGAGAGGATCTGCTTGATTTTTCTTCAGTGGTCGATCTCGATCGCTGGCTTCAGAAGCAGAAGAGGAGATCCGAAGGATGTTAGGACTCGCTGAGCTAGAACACACCAAAGCCTACCAAGAAGGCCATCAAGAAGGCCATCAGGAAGGTCGGCACGAAGAGGCACTGACTTTCCTCCTGCGGATCCTCCCAAAGAAGATAGGATCCTTAGATCCATCTCATGTAAAACAGATCGAAAAGCTGTCAGTTGCTGAGCTGGAAACGTTGGGAGAGGATCTGCTTGACTTCTCTTTGGTGGTCGATCTCGATCGCTGGCTTCAGAGGCAGAAAAGGAGATCCGGAGGATGTTAGGACTCGCTGAGCTAGAACACACCAAAGCTTACCAAGAAGGCCATCAGGAAGGTCGGCAAGAAGAGGCATTGGCTTTCCTCCTGCGGATCCTCCAAAAGAGAGTAGGTTCCTTGGATCCATCTCATGTAAAACAGATCGAAAAGCTGTCAGTTGCTGAGCTTGAAACGTTGGGAGAGGATCTGCTTGACTTTTCTTCAGTGATCGATCTCGATCGCTGGCTTCAGAGACAGAAGAGGAGATCCGAAGGATGTTAGGACTCGCTGAGCTAGAACACACCAAAGCCTATCAGGAAGGTTGGCAAAAAGGGGCTCTGGCTTTCCTCCTGCAGATCCTCCCCAAAATAGACGAAAACCCTCTGGAAACCTGACCTCACCCCTTAACCTCTCTGTCCCCGATCTCCATACCCTCCTCCAGACCCTGGGATCTGACGAATCCAGCGGATCGTATCGGCAAGATCACCCCTTCGCCGGGATCCTCTCTCAAGGCTCGAATTGCCAAACCCATAGGATTGCGTTGCCATCGACTACTCCTGACCTAACAGCGTTCCACTCCACCGTGTTGTTTCAATTCTATGGCTCCAGTCTCCGAGCAAAGGGAGCTGTGGTTGCTTTGATCCATCAGTGTTCAAGTCATGCCAGGATCAGTCAGGATAGAAGATAATTTTGATGATCGGGGCCAACCCGTTTGGCTTCTCACTTCTGGAGGTTTGATATGGCGGATCCATCAGCGACTGTTCTCCCTCTGCAGGCACCTAAAGATGTCTCAGTCGCCGATATTGAGAAGGAGCTGAACAAGGTTTGGTCATCCAAGGGCGAAAGCGTTGCGGCCCGTGCGGCCACCTTCAACCTGGTCGTGTTTGAGGCCCAAGATCGATCCTTTCTAGAGCCCTCAGCCTCCGTCGAATCGATCGCTACCCAAAACCCCTGCCGCGTGATCGATCTGCGTTCCAAGCCAGAAGGTGATCCGAATGAAGGAGTGGAGGCCCAAGTCGCCGCCTATTGTCCCATCCAACGCGATCGAAGCAACTTGATCTGCTGCGAGTATATTACCCTCCAGGCTCCTGAATCGGCCTTCCTGCGAATGTGCAGCACCGTTGACGCCTTACTGATCCACGACCTCCCCACCTTTCTGTGGTGGCAAGGGGATCTCGATCTCAATAGCGAACTGTTTCAGAAGCTCGTCAGTCAGGTGGATCGCATCATTGTTGACTCCCGCCACTTCATCAACCCAGAAGAGGATCTGGGCAAGATGCATCAGCTGATCAAAGCTGGACATTTCTGCAGTGATCTGAACTGGCAACGGCTAGGATCCTGGCAAGAACTGACTGCCCAAGCATTTGATCCTCCTGATCGGCGCGAAGCCCTGAATTGGATCGATCGGGCCACCCTGGACTACAAAGCTCCCAATCCTTGTCAGGCGTATCTCTGTTTAGGCTGGCTGGCCAGTCGGCTTGATTGGAATCCGGTGGAGCGAACCCAGGCCCTAGAGCACGACTATCTCATTGATCGGATCCTGTTCACCACCCCAAGCGAGACCTCGATCAAAGCAGAACTAGCCTCGGTCCCTGTGGCTACCGAAACCACCGAAGTGGGCGATCTGATCGGGTTACGACTCAATTCCAGCGATACCCAGGTGGACGCCTGCACCGTCCTCTGTTCCGAAACCACAGGCTGTATGCGGATGGAAACGATGGGTGGAGCTCAATCCTGCAGCATTCGCCAAGTTTCCGCGATCGACAATCCCTCCGTGGATGTTCTCCTAGAGAAACAACTGCATCGGCTTGGCCCCGATCGTCTCTACGAAGAAAGTCTGGAAATGACGCTCAAGATCCTGGAAACCAAGCGATAGGATCAATGCCTGTCAATGCTTGTGAAGGCTGGATCAATGCTGGATCAATGCTGGATCAATGCTGGATCAATGCTTGCTGCGCCTCATTGTTCGTGATCTCAACGTAATCTGAAACCACCATGCTAAAAGCTGGAATTGTCGGACTGCCGAATGTTGGTAAGTCAACCCTGTTTAATGCCCTCTGCGAGAATGCTAAGGCCGAAGCCGCAAATTTTCCCTTCTGCACGATCGAGCCCAACGTTGGTCGAGTCTCGGTGCCTGATCCGCGCCTCCAAGTGTTAGCCCAGATCAGCAGCTCAGAAGCCATCATTCCTAGTCAGATCGAGTTTGTCGATATTGCTGGATTGGTGGAAGGGGCGAGCAAAGGGGAAGGATTGGGTAATCAGTTTCTCTCCCACATTCGCCAGGTTGATGCGATCGTGCATGTGGTCCGCTGCTTTGACGATCCAGACATCACCCATGTTGCAGGCTCTGTGGATCCCCAGCGAGATATCAATGTGATCAATCTGGAGTTAGCGCTATCGGATCTGGCCCAGATCGAGCGACGGATCGAACGGGTTCGCAAACAAGCCAAGTCCGACAAAACCGCTCAGGCTGAACTCACGGTTCTAGAACAGCTCCAAGCACACCTGGATGAAGGCAAACCGGCACGAATCCTCGATCTAGATCTGGAAGAGCAAAACCTGATCACGCCCCTCGGTCTCCTCACGGGTAAGCCTGTGATCTATGCTGCCAATGTTGCAGAAACGGATCTAGCCACTGGGAATGCTTGGGTTGAAGCTGTGACTACGATCGCTGCTGCTGAATCGGCTCAAGTGATCCGCGTTTCAGCCCAAGTAGAAGCCGAATTGATCGAGCTACCGCTAGAGGAGCGTCAAGACTACCTAGACTCCTTAGGGGTGACAGAAGGTGGACTGAAGTCCCTGATCCGAGCAACATATGAGCTCCTGGGTCTTCGCACATATTTCACCACAGGCCCCAAAGAAACCCGTGCCTGGACGATTTCGATCGGAGCGACAGCCCCCCAAGCGGCAGGTGTGATCCACTCTGACTTTGAACGCGGATTCATTCGAGCGGAAACCGTTGCTTACGAAGCGCTAGCAGGATCGGGATCGATGCAATCTGCTAAAGAGAAAGGACTGGTTCGGAGTGAAGGAAAAGAGTACATTGTCCAAGAAGGCGATGTGATGTTATTCCGCTTCAATGTCTAGGATCCTGACTGGATTGCACCTCATCAGGATATAAATCAGGATACAAACCAGGATACAAACCAGGATACAAACCTGTGTAAGACTGGATCGTGTCTGTGGGACTATCGTTTTGCTTGTTTGCGTAAACTTCGTTCCACCTCACGTTCAGATTTACTGCGCCAGATGAACCGAATCGGGGTACCTGTAAAATCGAGATTCGTCCGGAATTGCCGTTCAAGATAGCGGCGATAGTTTTCTCGGATCAGATCAGGATCATTGACGAATAAGACAAAGGTTGGGGGTTGGGTAGTAGCTTGGGTGGCGTAATAGATCCGACCTTGGCGACCTTGGCGATGGGTGGGTGGAGATTGCCAGCTAAGGGCATCTTGCAGAACTTCATTGACAACCGAAGTTGAGACTCGGCGACGGTGATTGTGGACAGCCTGGTTCATCTCCTCCAGTAATTTGGTGACCCGTTGACCCGTGGTCGCACTCGTGAACACAAGAGGTGCCCAATGGATAAAGTAGAGACGTTCTTGAACAAGACGAGTGTATTCATAGATCGTGTGACTGTCTTTTTCCAGAGCATCCCATTTATTCACCACAATCACACAGGCACGGCCCTCATCGACAATGCGTTGGGCCAGACGTTGATCTTGTTCGCTCACCCCTTCAAGGGCATCGATCACAAGGAGCACACCATCCGCCCGTTGGATCGCTTTGAACGCTCGATTAATACTGAAAAATTCAACCCCATAGTTGACCTGCTTTTTGCGCCGGATCCCAGCGGTGTCAATCAGGCGGTAGCGTTGATCCTGCCATTCGACCCAGGTATCCAGAGCATCACGGGTGGTGCCAGCAACCGGACTGACAATCGCTCGCTCATGTCCAACTAAGCAATTCAGCAAACTCGATTTACCAACATTGGGACGCCCCACGATCGCAATCGCCATCTCTTCGGAGACATTTTGATCAACTGTTTCGGGTAGATTCGGCAAGATGGCTTCCAAAACTTCTGCAACCCCATTGCCGTGGATCCCTGAGCAGGGGATCGGTTCACCTAAACCCAAATCCCAGAAGGCTGCCGCTTGCGCTATCCCCATTTGGCTAGATTCACATTTATTAACCGCCACCACCACAGGCAACTGTTGGCGTCGTAACCATTCAGCAAGTTCCTGATCCGCAGCCGTCGGTCCAAGGATGCCATCCACCACCAAGATCACAGCCTGCGCTTCTTGGAGAGCCACCATCGCTTGTTGCCGGATCAAGGGCAAAAACTCACTATCGTCACCAAAGAGTAGCCCCCCAGTATCCACAATCCGAAACGACTGCCCGTTCCAATCTGCCTCTCGATAGACTCGATCCCGTGTCACTCCAGGCTGATCATCCACGATCGCTGCTCGCTCACCTGCCAAGCGATTGACAAGCGTGGATTTGCCAACATTGGGCCGACCAACAATAGCAACCAAAGGTAGAGGCATTTTTTGACCTGAATAACTGAGCGCCAATAGAGATCAACAGAGACCACCCAGATCTGTTACACCTAATCTAGCGATCCGCTATTCTAACTGATCCTTCCAAGACTTTGCTTACACATCCCGGCTCCAATTGGATCAAAGCTTGCATCAAATTGAGTTTTCTCATCGTAGAGAGCTTGGCTTAAATTAGCACTCCCCAAAAAGCTATGCCGCAGATCCGTTTGGCGTAGATCCGCCCCACTCAGGTTAGAAAAGCGCAGATCCGTTGCGTCTAGATCCGCTGCTTGTAAATTAGCACCACTCAAATCCGCTGCTTTTAGATCCGCTTTGTGGAGTTTTGCACCCGTCAACTGAGCAACTTTCAAGTTAGCTTTACGCAAGAGCATCCCACCCAAATCGGCATCATGCAGATCAGCTCCTTCGAGATCAACACCAGACAGATTGTGACCAACCTGAGGCTGATTCATGATTTGCCAGACCAACCGCCAACTTGGAGCCAAGATCGTGTCAGCATTGATCTGAGCCCCCCGCAAATAGGCCCCTCGCATATTCGCCGAACTGAGATCCGCCCCTCGAAGATCAGCATCGTTTAACTGGACCCGACTCAAATCAGCCTGCTTCAATGTTGCTTTGTAAAGGTGAGCCTCGGTTAAATCGGCATCGATCAGGACCGCTCCACTTAGATCGACTCCCATCAGGTTGGCTCCGATCAAGCTAGCATTTCGCAAATCAGTCTCCCGGAGGATCGCAGCTTGGAGTTGGGATCCATCTAAGCAGGATCGTTGCAAAATTGCTCCTGTTAAATTGGCTGCACTCAGGTTTGTTTTGCCTAGATCGGCTTTGAAAAGATTAGCTTTCCTCAAGCTGGCTTGTTCCAGATTCGCCTGTCTCAAACACGCTCGCTCCAGATCACACCCATCAAGGTTAGCCCGTTGCAGCTGACTTGACTCCAAATGAACTGCGATCAACGTGGCTTGTTCCAGATTGGCATCGCTCAGATCTGCCTGATTCAGGTTCACCCCGATCAGATTCGCTCGACTGAAATTGACGCCGATCAGCTCGTGATGGCTAAGATCTAGCCCTACCATTTGGACACCCCCAAATTGACGGGATCCTGAGGTGTAACGCTGCTGGAAATCGGCAACGCTTTGAATCATCGGATGGCGCTCTGAAGGGAGAAGTTGTGAAGCAGACATAGATAAGATCAAAATGAGCTCTAACCCACTTCTTCTAAGATACTCCAGGCTGGATCCAAACAGTGCAAAATAGGATCAAACTGAAACTAAGCGCCATCGTGTAGGGTAGAACTATCGGGGCATGGTGGGGCAATTGCAGGGAGAAGTCAGCTATGGCAAATACAGGACCGCTGTCAGGACCACTGTCAGGACCGCTTTCAGGGTCAAAAACAATACCCAAGACGATCCTAGTAGTGGATGATGAAGCACCCATTCGTATTTTGGTGGAGCGAGCTTTAGGGGAGCTAGCCGATCAGGGGGTAGTGATCCTATCAGCCCGTAATGGAGTGGAGGCCGTTGAAATGATCCAAAACCACAAACCGGATCTTGTGTTCTTGGATGTGATGATGCCCAAGATGGATGGGTTTGAGGTGTGTGAGATCATTAAACATAAATTTAGGCTTCAAAACACCTACGTGATCTTATTGACGGCTAAGGGGCAAGATATTGATCAAAAGCGAGGTAAGCAAGTGGGAGCCGATCTGTATTGGGTCAAACCGTTTGAGCCTCATGAGTTATTGCGTCAGGCAGCCCAGGTGTTAGGACTTGATCTGACTTTGTGAGTGCTTTGTGAGTAAGTGATCAATTGGGTATCTTGTGCTCAGTAGCTTAGTCAGATCTCTCCGATCAAAAGAGTGATCAGCGTTCCTCATCTATTCTTGATTCCAGGGGTGATCCTGATGATCCCGCCACTCTTTGCTAGTGTATTGGGCGCTATGTTCGATTCTGTAATTCATGGGATAACAGCAGCAGTGATCGTAGCTGGAGGGCTTTGGATCCGCCATCTTCGGCGGCAACGTCAGCACTTGATCGAGGCTAATCAAAAGCTTCAGGAGAGTAATCAAATCTTGCAAACGGTGGTTCGTGTTAAAGGTGATTTCCTCTACTCGATTGCTCGTGGGAATAAACTGCTACGACAGACTAATGAAAAACTACAGCAACTGGATCAGCTTAAGACCGATTTTCTCAGCACAGTATCACATGAGCTTCGTACTCCACTGACCTCTGTACTTGGTTTTGCCAGTGTCACCCATCGTCAATTACAGACTCAGATCCTTCCTTTAATTGCAGCCCCCGATCCTAAAACTCAGCGCGTTCTTCGAGAGATCCAAGAGAATTTTATGATCATTGAATCAGAAGGAAAACGATTAACTGCTCTGCTCAACGATATCCTGGATATTTCTAAGTTGGAATCGGGTCAGCTGGAATGGAATATGCAACCGATCCAGATCGATGATATTTTACAGCGAGCTTTTGTCTCTACATCAACGTTATTGGCCAACAAAGGGCTACACCAGAACGTTGAGATCTATGATCCCATTCCTGCCACCCAAGGCGATCCAAATCGGTTAATGCAAGTCATGATCAACCTGATTGCCAATGCCGTGAAATTCACAGAAGTTGGATCCGTAACGGGTCGAGTTGAAGTGAAAGGAGAACTCATTCAAGTTAGCATTATTGATACTGGTATTGGGATTGATCCCGCTGATCAAGAATGGATTTTTGATCGATTTAAGCAGGTAGGCCGTAACTTGACCGATAAACCGATGGGCAGTGGACTCGGATTGACAATTTGCAAACAGATTGTTGAGCGACATGGAGGAACGATCTGGGTTGAAAGTAAGTTGGGAGCAGGGAGTCTATTTGCATTCACGATTCCACATGTTAATCCTCCTGATCCAGCCCAAAACTGATAAAGTGTTACTTTTGAGTAGTCCTTTGGATCTGATGGAACCATTGATATCTCTGTTACTTTCGAGGCTTGTCTCCTGATCCTAGGGTTGGGGTTTGAATATTGGGTAATGACGGTAAGTTAATGTTTTGTAGACTTAATCGAGAGGCAAATAAGTTGAAAATAGATTGGTTAAGTCTATGGATCTGCTCAGTTCCTCCAGAGATCAAAAAACTAGTCAGAATAATATCAACTAGGTAAAATAAGCTACGCTGAGTTGTGTTCAGATCCTGGAATGAAATTGGATCAATAATGGGTTCAACAATGCGGACTCCGGCAAAGCTAACCAAAAAGCCTAAGCTTAAACTAATCGCATAGGATAAGGTCCGGATCTCCTTAATTTGTTTTTTGATCTCCTCTTGATAGGCTTCAATATTCTCCCTGATATAGCTGACTTGTGCTCCACTGACCAAGGAGATCTTTTTTTCTTCCTGAGAATATTTTGGATCCTTGTTGGTTTTCTGTCTGAATTTTTCAAGATCAACTTTAGGTTCTTGCTTCTCAAAAATGATCGGGTTATTATCAATAAACTCTTTGATCTTGATAAAAAAGTCTCTTCTTTCAATCAGCTCATTTTTGCTTTTTGAGAATATGTAATACAAAATGATCTCAATCGCTCGCTCAATGGTCAAAGAGACAATGATCAGTGTTGTGACAGTAGTGAAAAATATGGCAAAGATCTCATCTGTATTGAAGTCAAGAGCTGGACCCAGTTGAAAGATCTCGGATCCAATCCTGAAGCAAATGGTCAGCCATAATAAAGCAGGTGACATAGTTGGATCAAGGTTGGAGGTTAGATCTGGCCAATCTGAAACAATTGATACTACAAAGGTAATCAACAGCCAAAAGGCTGCGATCCAGACAACACACCGAACAATTTCTTTGGCTTTATCTAGCTTAGGTTGAGTTGGAGACATGAGTAGCTCCTACAGATCAATCTGCAATCATAGGCATTGAAGATCTGTAAGTATCTTACACCAAGGCTGGAGCTGGGCTAGAGCTATTCAAGCAGGTGGTGGTTAGAGCTACAACCAGGGCTTCAGGTGTGACGGTAAAGGGAAGATGGTGAATGTCAGAGGTTGGTGCACAAGCGATCTGAGCCACTTGCCACAGATCCTCAGAGCTCAACCCATTTAGATCCAGATCCTCCAAACTCTTTGGTAGACCGATCTCATCGTAAAACTGGAGGAGCTGCTTTCGCGCAACAGCGGCTAATTGATGTCCCTGCAAGATCTCTTCTAAGCGTTGCTGCACTAGGATCCCAAAGGCAACTTTTTCACCGTGCAAGCTTGTGCGATGGGCGAGCAGATGAGTCAGGCCATTATGAACAGCATGAGCAGCCACTGTGCGGCATTTCGCCCCACCCAATCCGCCCACGATCCCCGCAAGACTAATGCAAGCATCCACCACTTGATACCAAGCTGTCCCGCCAGGTTCGGCCAGAGCTGATCCAGAGGATTGAAACAACAGATCCCGGAGGACGCGGGCCTGCTGGACTGCGCTGATCACGAGGGCATCCTGGGAAGCGCCACTACTGACAGAAGCCTCGTACCACTTGGCTAGAGCATCGCCAATGCCTGCCTTCAAGGTACGGAGGGGGGCCGTTCGGATCAGAGCATAATCCAGGATCAGAGCTGCAGGAGCTTGAGGCAAAGGGACGTCTCGTTGAAAGGCACCGTGATCCGAGTAAACATTGGATAGGGCGCTCCAAGCGGCACAGGTTGCGGCAGAGGTCGGCACCGTCACGATCGGGCAATCCAACTGATAGGCTACCAACTTGGCGGTATCGAGAGCTTTTCCACCTCCAACTCCCATGATCCCGGTGATCGCGTGATCTTGACCCCGATCTCGAAGGCGGGCTAACTCCAGCTCACTGCAATCGCGTCCATAGGTCGTCCAATCAATCTGAACGCTCCTATCCTGAGTCAAATTCTGCTGCAAAGCGGCTTGAACCACCGCCAAGGATCGCTCTCCCCCAATGACCATCACATGGGATCCAAGCACATCTAGCGGAATGGATTCCAGAATATGATCGCCGCGATAGACACGAGCAGGTCCAATCGTTAAGGTCTCGAACACATTCATAGGGCAGCCACTCAAAACTGGATCCAAATTTTAGCGACTAAGGGGTTCAAAAAGCTAGATCATGGATCGAAAGATTGAGCGGCCACCCCACGACAAGAGAGGTAGAACACGCTAGGCAAGACAGGCGGCTAAATCACGTTCAGGCGTTGTGATCGGTTGGAGTCGATAGTTTTCTGCGAGGAGATTGAAGACATTAGGTGAGATAAACGCAGGTAGCGTGGGTCCCAGCCGGATATCTTTGATCCCCAAATGCAGTAAAGTCAGCAAAATAGCCACGGCCTTCTGCTCATACCAGGACAGGATCATCGAAAGCGGTAGCTCATTCACATCCATCTCGAAGGCATTAGCCAACGCTAGGGCGATCTGAATTGCTGAATAGGCATCGTTGCACTGCCCCACATCCATCAGACGAGGTAACCCACCGATTTCCCCCAGATCTCGATCGAAAAAGCGAAACTTTCCACAGGCCAATGTGAGCACTACACAGTCTTTGGGAACCTTCTCCACAAATTCGGTGTAATAGGTCCGCCCAGGTTTGGCTCCATCGCATCCACCGACTAGGAAAAAGTGCCGGATCTTTCCTTGTTTCACGGCATCAATGATCGTATCGGCCACACTCAGGACTGCGTTATGGGCAAAGCCTACATTGACCGATCGAGGTGGGGTTTCTTGGGTAAAACCAGGCAAGGATAGAGCTTTTGCGATCACTGGAGCAAAGTCAGGAATACCCTTGTCCTGAGCGGGTAGATAGTTGAGATGAGGATAGCCCACTGGCCCGATCGCAAACAACTTGTCGGTGTAGTGATCATGAGGCGGCATCAGGCAATTGGTGGTGATCACGATTGCTCCAGGAAAGTGAGCAAAATCTTTGGTTTGATTCTGCCAAGCTGTGCCGAAGTGACCATAGAGGTGAGGATAGGTTTGCTTCAGGTTGGGATAGCCATGAGCAGGAAGCAACTCTCCATGGGTATAGACTGTGATCCCAGTTCCCTGAGTTTGTTTGAGGATGGCCTCCAGTTGTCGAATGTCGTGGCCAGAAACGAGGATCCCTTTGCCAAGTCTGGGATTGAGCGGGACTGTTGTGGGGATTGGGTGACCGTAAACACTTGTATGACCAGCATCCAGCAGTTCCATCGCGCGCAAGTTAACCTTGCCGACGTCAAGAGCCAGGGTGATCCAATCTTGGAGGCTCAGGTTCGGATCCCTCAGGGCATCCAGAGCTCGGTAGATAAACTGATACACGTGATCATCTTCCTGACCCACTTCATAGGCATGGAAGGCGTAGGATGCTGTTCCTTTGAGGCCGTAGAGCACGGTTAGCTTGAGTGAGAAGATATCCAGATCCTCTTTCCCAACCTGACTGAGGAACTTCAAGGCCACAGTTTCTCCCTGATCCACCAAACTATCATCAAAATTAGGCTCGAACCTGGCGATCTCAGGCCATACAGACGCAACTCCCACGCTCTCCAAGCTGGTTTTCAGGGATTCTCGATAGGTGATCGCTGACTGAATGTAGGCTCTAAATCGGCTGGGATCGAAATTAACGTTGGTCATCGTGGCAAAGAGGGTTGCACAGGTGAAAACATCGACCTCATGGGTATCGATGCCTCTGCTCTTTGCCTGTAGCGCGATCGGTGCCAGTCCTCGCAGACAATGAACTAACAGATCTTGAACGGCATTCACTTGAGGACTTTTTCCACAAGCTCCAAACTGGTGACATCCATCGCCGCTGGCCGTTTGTTCACACTGTTCGCAAAACATCACTGGGTTCTCCTGACTCTCTGGGATCACCCTACCCACCAAGCAATCGGCCACGCCTTGACTTAAGTCAACTGGGAGCACAAAAAGCGAGAGTATTCTTCTGAGTCTCCCAACTCTCGGTATAGCTGTCTAGGATCACCCGTGAGCATGTCCTGATCCTCAAGCTAAACTAGTGTAGGGTCAGCTATGCACCGTTTTGGGGATCGGTAAGCTCCGTGTTTGACATCCTCCAAGAACCCTCTCCGGCCTCAAATCTGCTCCAACAGCTTCCTGCAGATGGCGGCAACTACCTCCAGGGCGATCCAGAGACGATGATCAAACTCATGGAAGATCTACGGACTCCCAGCTTTTGATCCTGGGGAAACATTGTCCCTGAAGATAATAGAAACTGTAGCTCTTAGCTCCAGAGTGGCAATGGACTTTGCGCTTCGAATCCTAAATGCTGCAAGGCTGCAGGGGTTACCACTCGTCCTCGCGCTGTCCGCTGTAAATAACCGATCTGAAGCAAATAAGGCTCATAAACTTCCTCGATCGTCTGCGGATCCTCGCCCACAACAGCCGCCATCGTATCTAAGCCAACAGGTCCACCCCCAAACTGCTCAATGATCATGGCCAACAGCTTCCGATCGGTCCAATCCAGTCCACGCGGATCGACATTGAAGACTTCCAATCCCTGAGCAGCTATCTCACCTGTGATCGTGCCATCCCCTCGCACCTGGGCATAATCCCGTACTCGCCGCAGGAGTCGATTGGCAATCCGAGGGGTTCCCCGCGATCGTTTCGCAATTTCTGCTGCGCCTTCTGGATCGATCGGGGTATTCAGTAAACGAGCTGTGCGCTCCACGATCTGGATCAACTCTTCCGGTTCGTAAAATCGTAAACGTTGGACTAAACCAAACCGATCCCGCAAGGGGGATGTTAACGCACCGATCCGAGTGGTTGCGCCGACTAGGGTGAAACGGGCAAGTTTGATCGAATTGATCCGGGCGGATCGACCTTTGCCGATCGTGATATCCAGGCGGTAGTCTTCCATCGCAGGATAGAGTAATTCTTCAGTCACTTTGGGGAGGCGGTGGATCTCGTCAATGAAGAGAATATCGCCAGCCTTGAGACGGACTAGATATCCTGCAATATCCCGTGGACTTTCCAGAGCTGGTGCGGTTGTCATGGAGATCGTTGATCCCATTTCAGTCGCTAGAGCTATGGCTACTGTTGTCTTGCCGAGTCCTGGTGGCCCGTAAAAAAGCATGTGATCGAGGGGTTCCTGGCGAGCCTGGGCTGCACCAATTGCGATCGAGAGTACCTCTTTAAGTTCTGTCTGACCCACATACTCCTGCAACGTTTGGGGGCGCAGCGACTCGTCCTGAGATCCTGATTCGGCTGAGGTGGCTTGAGGGTGGAGTATTTGAGGATCAGTCCCTGATTGAAGATTGGATCGCGCCGTTGGATCAGGAACACCTGCTGAAGTCGCGGCAAGACTCTGAGCTAGATCCTCGTGTTCCGGTTGACGGGATCGGCGTTGATGAGATTTAGACGTTGGATCTTCAGGAGCTGGAGATCGAGAAGAAAGGATCGCCATACTGAACAGGGTTTGAACTAGGGCAGTCTTGACGATCTTATCCCGGCTACCTCTGTCGAGCATCTTGAGGGGAACAGGATGTTGCTCTCCTGCACTGGGGTGAAAACCCTAACAATTTTGAATTCAAATCCAGACTCAGCAGCAGCTTGGGACAAATCGAGGCAGAGAAGAGTATCTATTAATCCTTCAGCTCCTTCAGATCCAGGAGGGCAGGAGGATCTCGGCTTATCCAGTTAGCTGGTTGATCCTCCAAGTCTAGCTGTGTGAGTGGCCAGTCATGAAAGTGGATCGGTTTCTCCAGATCGCTGATTCGAGTCAAAAGGATCGAGCTTCGCCTTACGTTGAAGATCTATGTTCATCTTGTAGACTCCCAACCTCTTCATGCACTATGTTGTTGGATGATCGCCGAATGCCTGTGAACTTGGTTGCAGCAAAATTCTAGTCCTAAGACAGGTACAACGGGCCTGGATGTAAACAATTTCTGTAGAGGATGCATGGTTCCCCAATCCCTGCTATACTCAATACTCAGAATCGCTAAATTAGAGGCTTTGGCAGCTGTAAGGATTCCTGCTCACAACCAAACCGAACAGCGGAGCTCATTGGCGCGTCCAAATCTCTAAAATTTGTGTTCTGATTTATGGTGAGGGAAAAATGTCATCTACTCCCTATCGCTTTGAGCAAGTTTCGTTCTTTCAAGTTCAGTCTCTGCTTCTTAAATTCTCGAAAAACGTTGCCTCATAATGCGGTGAAGATGGGATCATAGAGAAAATCTTTGAAATTATTAGTCCTGCAAACAACTATTGTGTTGAGTTTGGTGCGTGGGATGGGAAAATTTTATCCAATTGTTGGAACCTAGTTGCCAACAAAGGTTGGTCAGGGTTATTTATTGAAGGAAATGAGATCAAATTCAAGGACTTACTAGAAACATATGGCGAAAACAAAAAGGTATCTTGTGTTAATAAGTTTGTTAGTTTTGAGGGCGAAAACAGACTTGATAATATCCTCTCGTCTGTTAATGCTCCTGAGGATATCGATATACTCTCAATAGATGTTGATGGTATTGATTATTTTATCTGGGAAAGCCTAAATGAGTTTAAACCAAGGGTCATTGTGATCGAATTCAACCCAACGATACCAAATGATGTTGTCTTTGTTTAGGCAAAGGACAATTCAATCAATCAAGGTTGTTCATTATTATCACTTATTTTTCTTGGGAAAGAAAAGGGTTATGAGCTTATCTGTTGTACAAAGTGGAATGCTTTCTTTGTCCGATCAGATTTTTATTCAGATTTTGAGATTCCAAACAACTTCATTCACTATATGTATCGTCCTTTCTATGATGGTCGCATATTTCATGGATATGACTTTTACGTATATGTTATTGGAATGAAAAAGATATATAACCTTGAGGTGTGCAGCGAAGACTTTCAGATTCTACCTCGATCGGCTAGGAAATTTGGAGATGCTCAGAGACAGTTATAATGGATTGTAGCGCAAACCTATTTCTAAGTAGAAGAGATTCTCAAGATCGTTGGTGCCAAACGGTCAGAGCAATCGTTAAAGCATCAGCGCATCATCCGGTTTTGGCAACCCTGGCAATCTCAACTCTTACGCTACCGCCTCCTGTACCTCCCACTTTTCAGTATTTCCATATCCTGTCAAACATTGCTTCACCCAAGGGATCCCACACCACAAACGATCCGATATTTTTAGAGTTGTTATGAGTAGATCCCATTCTCTATGCTTTCCGATTCACGATCAGATAGGTGGTTGCCTGCTCACGCAACTTTTTCTTGCGATCTGTTTGAAATTGCTCCAGTTCCTTTGTGGATCCTGTGCCCTGGCGGTTTGCTGGGATCGAGGAGGGATCTGCTGTCGATTTTCGTGATCTTGATTCAGTTACCTAAGCCAAAAGGATCCTCGCAGTTGAGCAGAATGATAGATCTTGGGCATCAAGTGCTAGATCGGTTGTTAGAATAGGTGGGCTGAGGTTATAGTAGGATCTGGAGAAGAGCGGAAGAAGCTTAAGGGAGATCGTCACACGCATGAGATTACGCAGAGTTTATGTTCCCAACTTTAGGAACTTGAAAGATGTTGAGCTAACGTTTGAGCCTGATCTACAACCTCAGGTTTTTCCTATAGGGAGTGAAAATGGGGGAGGTAAGAGTACTCTTCTGCAGTTGATCTTTTGTCTCCTGAATTGCCCTCTGCATAAAAATCGTCAACACTATCTCGCTAATTTAATTGAGAGTGGATTGATGTTAACTGCACCTTATTCCCAGTCTGAACAGCAACTTGCAGAGATTGAACTGAACTTAAACGATGATAGCCTTAATAGCATCAATCTCTCATATTTATTGATTCCACTCTCTTGTTTTCCTAAGCTTAGAGTGCATTTTAAAAGAATGAAGAGACAAGCATCAAGTAGTTTTTCTCTTCTTAGTTTTTCTCTTCTAGGGTCACCGAACCAAAAAGACGAGAGAGAAAACAATATTCTTGACTTAGATAAAATGATTTCAGAAATGACTCCAGATGTGGGGAGTATAGCCAAAAACAATGAAATTAAAAACAACATTTTAACAGCTTTAACGGAAGAATATTCTGGACTGGAACATCAGGGAATTAAAAGTTTCTTTTGGATGGGAAATGTTGATACACAAGCAATCTTTCTTGTTTGCTGTAAATTTTCTAAGGGTTTTGAAGATAGGATTGACGATATATTGACTAATATTAGTAACAGCATTTATCTTGCAGGCCCATCTTCTCAAATTTATCTCTTCCTTGATAAAGAGGCCAAGAAGTCTATGTTGCAAGAAGTAACGAAAGAACAAAAGAGCAACTATTCAAGTTATATGATTGAGGCTAGAGATTCCATTTGCAATTTTTATGTAGATAATCACTCTACTACACATGTAATACTTCAGGCGTTTAAAGATGCTATGGAAAAGGATCGTAGAGAGGTTGTAAGAACGAGAGAGTATGGAAAATCCTATAAGCTCTTTGCTGAGGAGTTAGATGATCTTACAGGAGGAAAAAAACAGATTTCTCCTTCTGATGATATGAGCTCTATTGTAGTCAGACAGTATGTAGATAACGGTCAGGCATTGGAGCTAAATCCTGAGGATCTCAGCCACGGTGAGCTGAAGAGGCTTGGTTTGTACTCCTGGATCAAGCTTTACAATATCCAGAATGCTATCGTCCTGATCGACGAGATCGAAAACGGTCTCCATCCAGATTGGCAGTATCGGATCGTTAATGATCTCGTTGAATGGGGGGATAACCAATACATTTTAGCAACACATTCTTTTTATTTATGTGAGGCCCTGACTCCCAAACATGTGAAAGAGATCCAGCCAAAGCTGCAAAAGCCTAATCATTGAGCGATAAGGAGAGCAAGATGAGTTTGAAAGACCAAGAAATTGATCATCTCTGCACAATGATCATGAAACGAAGAAGTAATCGAAATAAGATCGTTGTACTCTGTGAAGGGGATCCAAACCCAATTGAGATCCATACCCCACAGCAATATTCTAGGTTAGAAAACTTCCCTGATGCTAATTTCTACAAAGCTGCGATCCCTTCATGGTGGAGAGAACGAATACCCAACTTCTATAATTGTGGAGGACGATCAACTGTTTTACAAGTGTATGCTCGGCTGCTTCAGATCCACGAGGATCTCAGTACAGAATCTTATCTAGATCCTACAAAACTCTACGCCATTATTGATCTTGATAACCAACCCTGTGATTTGTCCGAGATCAGTAGTAGCCTGAATTCATCAGAGGATCTCCACCGCGCCCTACACAACGGAAACGAGTTATTAGCAGAGGCACTTGCCCAACACCGGATCTGGATCACAGGATGGGTTCATAAAGAGTCTTATTTCTTTGATCCTGATCTTCAAGATCTGTATAACGATTACAAGCTACTATTTGATGAAAATCCTCTGGTTCTGAATGATCTTTATCACCGCATGATCGATGACATGGATGGCGATCAAGATCTGGCTAAGCATTGTGATTGTGCGATTGGGAGAATTAAACTGCACCTTTTAGAGAACATTGCTCAACTCTCAGATTTTAAGTCCATCTGGGAACAGGGATCCTATGATCCAAAACGAAGACCAAGCTTGATCTCTGCACTTCTCGCTATAAAAAAAGCTAAACATTACTGGGAAGAAAAGCTAACTGTCGATCCCCAAGAGATCTCGATCTCGCGTTCAGCATATCTTGATACTGTGATGCTACAAATAGCTAAATTTTACGCCGATCAGTGCCCCAAAGATGATCCTCAAGATCTACCAAGGTATCACATACCGCAAATGATCCGGTGTCTTTGGAGGGGTTGTGAGTAGATCTCGTGCTCTATCCCTTTCGAGCTTGCTTGCGCCGCCATGCCCGTAGATCTTTGTCGAAATTCTTACCGGACGTTTGGAAGGTCCGCTGGGTTGTGAGGGCTAATCCTAACCCCCATCCTAGAGCTGGGTAAATGGCCCATGAAAGAGTTCCCTGGGTAACGACGTTGAGACTGATCAAAAATGTATTCACGATCAAATAGGTGGTTGCCTGCTCACGCAACTTTTTCTTGCGATCCATCTGAAACTGCTCCAGTTCTTTTTCCGTGGATCGTTGGCTTTGCCAATCCTGGATCGCCGCCTGTAGATTATCGGCTGAGATCCCTAGTTCTTGGGCCATATCTTGGAGCTGGCTGAGGGTAAACTCCTGCCCTTCCGATTGGCGGGCCAGTGCCTTCTGCAAGATCTGTTCGATCGCGGCCTGATCAAAGGCTGCTTTGGGGCTGAGATTCGACAAGGCTGGTTCCCTCCGTAGAGATCAGCTTGATCTTAGTCGAGAAGCGGATCGATCGATGGGGTTGACATGTTTGTAGTATATGCGTAGTATGTTTTTGTATTCGGAGTCCCGACGGCTCCAGGACGAGAGGATCCAACCCAAGGGATCCAAAGGAGAATCTGATCATGTCCTATCAACCGTTAGCGATCAAAACGCCTACTCCCGTCCTCTCCTGGGCCAATCATGACCTTGGATCCCAAGAGCTGGCGATGGCGAAGAATGTGGCGTCCTTGCCGTTTATCTTCAAGCATGTGGCCTTGATGCCCGATGTGCATTTGGGTAAGGGAGCTTTGGTCGGATCGGTGCTCGCCACTCAAGAAGCCATTATTCCTGCGGCAGTGGGGGTAGACATTGGGTGCGGAATGCACGCGATCCAGACTCCCTACAAGGCTGTTCAACTGGAAGGCAAGCTGAAGGCTCTCCGATCCGCGATCGAAGCTGCTGTGCCCACGGGCTTTGATGAAAATAAGGAGATCGAGAAGTCCGTTCAGAACTGGCAAGGCTGGCAATCCTTCCGGGATCTGCACCGTGGAGTCCGAGATCTTGAAACGAAAGCTCGCCGTCAGTTGGGATCCTTAGGGGGAGGCAACCACTTCATTGAAGTCTGCCTGGATACTGAGGAGCAGGTCTGGATCATGCTGCACTCTGGATCGCGGCACATTGGCAACAAACTGGCAGAGCGGCACATTTCGACGGCCAAGGATCTGGCTAAGCTGGCAGGTACAGATCTCCCGGATCGCGATCTGGCTCACTTTGTAGCTGGAACTCCAGAGTTTGATGCTTACTGGCATGATCTGCAGTGGGCTCAAGACTACGCTCGCACCAACCGGGATGTGATGATGGCCCGTGTGAAGCGGATCCTGGAGCAACAGATTGCAGGTGGCAAGCCGTTCAAGCCCCTGATCTCGGTCAACTGTCACCACAACTACGCCGAACGAGAGATCCACTTTGGTGAGAACGTGATCGTAACCCGCAAGGGCGCTGTTCGAGCCAATACAGGGGACTACGGGATCATCCCTGGATCGATGGGAGCCAAGTCCTACATTGTCAAGGGCAAAGGCAACGCCGAGAGCTATTGCTCCTGTAGCCACGGTGCAGGCCGATTGTTATCCCGCAAGAAGGCCAAGGATGTCTACACCCTCGATGATCTGATCCGCCAAACCGAAGGCGTGGAATGTCGCAAGGATCCTGGTGTCTTAGACGAGATTCCCGCTGCCTACAAGCCGATCGATGAGGTCATGGCCCAGCAGTCTGATCTGGTGGAAGTGGTGGCAACCTTGAAGCAGGTGATCTGTGTGAAGGGATGATCTCTAACCAGCAGCCGGTTGTTCCAGCAACGGATCCAGTTGACCTTGCCCATCCAGGGTATACAGCTCATCACAGCCACCCATTGAACGATCGTTGATGAAAATCTGAGGAACAGTCCGCCGACCTTCAGCTCGTTCTGACATGGCTTGGCGGGCTGTTTCATTGCCATCGATCTTGTATTCGGTGTAGTTCACGCCTTTAAGCCAGAGCAAGAATTTGGCCCGAATGCAGAAGGGGCAGGTTTGCCAGGTATAGATCTCAACCGTTGCCTTGATCCGCTCTGGATCTCGCCCCAAGAGTTTGTTCAACCAGTCAAACATAGAAGGATCCTCAACCCAATCCTTGATCAACACTATTGCATCAACACTATTGCATCAACTGCATCAACTGCATCAACATTATTGAACCAGCTGCATCAACTGCATCAACATTATTGAACCAGCTGCATCAACGCCATTGCATCAAGCCATTGCATCAAGGCTATAATTATCACCTCCCCCATAATCTAATCAAGATCAAACGCATAATCCAGTCAAAAAAGAAATCTGGATAACTGATTTATCGCTAGATCCAGGGAACTGATCCCCGTTTTGCAGTAGTCTAGTGTTCAGGATAAACGACCGATCCAAGCAAGACGCGGACTTCTGTGATCCCTATTCGCCTAACCCTGCACCAATTCCTCAGCTACCCATCGGCTTCTGTGGATTTCACCGGGATCCACACCGCCTGCATTTGTGGACCTAACGGTGCTGGCAAATCGGCACTCCTGGAAGCCTTAACCTGGGGAATCTGGGGCCAAAGTCGAGCCAGCAGCGATGATGATCTGCTGCACAAGGGCGCGACCGAAATGCAAGTCGAAGTGATCTACCAATCCCGCGATCAGATTTACCGGATCCTGCGGGGTCGGATCTTAGGAGGATCCAGTAGCCTGGAGTGGCAAATTCAGACCGGATCCGGATGGCGTTCGTTGACCTCGAAAGGGATCCGGGCGACTCAGCAAGCGATCCAGGCTCAATTGCGCTTGGATTATGAAACCTTTATCAATTCAGCTTATCTGCGGCAAGGACGAGCTGACGAATTCACGATCAAACGCCCCAGCGAACGCAAACAGATCCTGGCCGAGATCCTCAAGTTAGGTCAGTACGAAGGCTTGGCAGAAACCTGTCGAGATCGAGTCAAATCAATCCGGGTTCAGGTCAATCTCTTACAGGAACAACTGGATCGATTCCAACATCAGCGTCATGAAGCTACTGCAGCTCAGGCTGAGTATGATCGGCTTGTGGGGTTACAGGAACAACTGCACGCTGAGCAATCCCGCGATCAGGCCAAGCTGGAAACGCTGCAAGAACAGATCAGTACACGCCGATCGTTAGAACATCACCATCAACAGCTGACCGAACAACTCAATACGCTGATCACCTCTCTGCAACGGACTGAAGTGCAATGGCGGCAACAGCGGCAACAGCAGCAAGAATTAGAATCTCTGATCAATCGGGAACATCTGATCCGAGCAGGATGCCAGCACTACGAAGCCTTATTGGAAGAAGATCAGACCCAAAACCAGATCTTTCAACAGTACCAGATCCTTCAGCAACACCGTCAAACGATTCAAGCGGAGTTAACAGCTTATGATCGGGAGCAATCCCTGCAGCGACAGAATTTACAACGCCAACTAGCTGTTTTACAAGCCCAGCTCCAAGCTGATCACCAGATCTTGGCGGATCGAGATCGGATCGAAGCGGCCTTTCAAAGCTACCAGGACGCTCGGACAGCTCTCACCCTTTACGAACAGCAGCAAGCTCAGGCAAATCCCTTACTCAGCCAGCGCCAGGAATACGTAGAGCAACTACGGCAGGAACGCGATCGGCTCCTCGCCCGCGAATCGGTCCTAGCCCAACAAGTCGATCAGCTTTACGATCATGAATGTCAACTTCAGCGGGTTCAAGCGGCAATTGAGGCTGTTGAGGGCGAACTGGCTGATCTGGAACATCGTCGTCACTATCAACAACAAGTTTTAGCCAAATGGCAGGAACGTCGCTTGTTTGTGCATGAATTGCAAGAGCGGCAGCGATCCTTACAACGACAGTGGCAACGCCTACAGGAAAAGCAACAGTTAATGCAAGGTGATCCATCTGCCCCCAGCGAACTAACCCACTCGACACGAAACACTGAAACAGCGTTGGATCCTTTGGGTCATGCGAAACCTCCTTATGTATCGGATCAGGGGTTAGCGATATCTGCCGATCACGCATCCCCCCTTTCGGATCGAGTTGCACCATCATTCAGTAGTCAGTTGAGTTTGCTGCATGGGTTTGGATCCGATCCAGAGATTACCGTTGAGATCCTTCAGGAGCATCTGAACCATCAGCATACCCATCCGGATCACCAGCCCTCAATCGAGGCAGACGATCAAGATCTTGCAGAGTCCAAATCGCAGGATCATCAGACATGCCCTCTCTGCTGTCGGCCTTTGAGTCCAGAACTACGAGCCTTGGTGCTAGAACGACAAGCCAGTGAACAACAAGAATTAATGGATCAGATCCTGGTGATTCGGGAGCAACTTGCTGTAGCCGATCGGGAAATTGAAATTATGCAGGAGGAGCATGATCGGCTAACCGAAGAGCTGAAGCGAGGCGATCAACAATTCCAAATCCATGGACGGCTTCAACATCAATTGGAAACTGGTCGTTCTCACCTCGATCAACTGCAAGCTTGGCAGGCAGAACTGATCCAGATCCAACATAATCTCGATCAAGAAACCTATGGCCAAGATATTCGATCAGAATTAGCCCGTTTGGATCAAGCACTGGCAATGATTGGTTATAACGACAAAGATCATGCGTTATGTCGGACTGAGGTTGAACGCTGGCGCTGGGCACAATCAAAATACTATGAACTTCAAAAGATTCAACAACGGCAGCAGCATCTCACCCACGAGATCCACACACTCCAGCTCCAGCTCGAAGCCCTTGAGGACGGAAACCCTTCAAGATCCTCCAGCAGTCCTTCATTAGCCCAATCCCTGGAGCAGATCGAGGCCCAACTCCGATCCCTCAATTACGATGTCAACCACCACCAAGCGATCCGCACTGAACTTCAGCAAGCCCAGACATGGCACACCCAATGGAATGCTCTGATCCAGGCCCAACAGCAACTCCCTGTCTGCCGATCCCATTGTCTTGCCCTCTTGCAAATGCTGCAGCAACAGCGCCAATCCTACACTCACCTCACCCGCGAGATCGAAAGCCTCCGTCAACAACTCCATCGTTTCCCCTCAGTGGAGGAGACGGAGATCGATCCCTACGTCGATGCGATTCAACAGCGTCGTCTGCAACTGGATCAGGTCCTCTCCCAGCTCGGTGCTGTTCAACAGCGCCTGCAGCAATCAACCACCTGGGAGAATCAACAAACCCAGATCCTGCACCAGCTCCAGCAAGCCAAACGTCAGCACATGGTCTATCAAGAACTCGCCACCGCCTATGGTCGCAACGGCATTCCCGCCATGATCATTGAAAATGTTCTACCCGAATTGGAAGCTGAAGCCAATCAGATCCTTTCCCGCCTCACCGCTAACCAACTCCACCTCCAATTTGTCACCCAACGCTCCGGACGCCGATCCTCGAAATTGATCGATACCTTAGATATTTTGATCGCCGATCCACGAGGAACCCGCCCCTATGAAACCTATTCAGGAGGTGAAGCTTTTCGGATCAATTTTGCGATCCGCTTAGCCTTGTCCCGCTTACTGGCTCAACGAGCTGGCGCACGCCTGCAAACGCTCCTGATCGATGAAGGGTTTGGCACCCAAGATCAGAATGGTCGGCAGCAGTTAGTGGCCGCGATCAATGCCGTTGCCCCCGATTTTGCCCGGATTTTAGTGATCACTCACATCCCCAGCTTGCAAGATGCTTTCCCCCACCGGATTCAGGTCGAACGGACACAGGCTGGGTCACAGGTTCGGATCTCGACTTAAGGATTCAAAGGATTCAAAGGATCCCAAGGCTCCCAAGGCTTCCCAAGGCTCCAGAAAACTCCAATAGCCCTGAGATCCAGAAGATCAGAGAGACTACGATGGGGGCAAGATAACCCTG
>CAZONZ010000001.1:0-10297 GCA_964581005.1 uncultured bacterium | reverse complement strand
ATAGCCCTGAGATCCAGAAGATCAGAGAGACTACGATGGGGGCAAGATAACCCTGGTGAAACGATCCGGTCAGAATTGTTGGAGGATCAGTAAGTCGGGGAATGGATGGGAGGGAGGATCACGATGACCCAGTTGGGAGTTGTTATCATCGGACGCAATGAAGGTGAGCGTTTACGTCAATGTTTCGAGTCATTAGAGATTTCAGATCCAAACACCTTGCAACATACTCTTTTAGTGACTTATGTGGACTCTGGATCCACAGACGGTAGTGTTGATCTGGCAAAATCCTACGGAGCTGAAGTGGTGGAACTCGATCCCTCGATCCCGTTCACCGCTGCTAGAGCCCGTAATGCAGGATTTGATCGGTTGATCCAGGTTGATCCCACGATCCAACAAGTCCAATTTGTGGATGGGGATTGTCGGATTGCGCCAGGGTGGATCGATCAGGCCCAACAGGCTTTAGCCACTCAGCCGGATGTCGTTGTTGTTTGTGGCCGACGGCGGGAGCAGTTTCCGGATCAGTCAATCTATAACCGCCTCTGTGATCTGGAGTGGGATACCCCGATTGGTGAAGCGAAAGCATGTGGCGGCGATGCCATGATCCGAGTAGCAGCCTTTCAAGCGGTTGGGGGATTTGATCCGACCTTGATCGCCGGGGAAGAACCTGAACTTTGTCTGCGCTTACGTCGGCAAGGGGGCAAGATCCTTCGCTTGGATGCAGAAATGACTTTGCATGATGCTCGGATGATCCATTTTGGCCAATGGTGGAAACGATCGTTGCGTGCCGGTCATGCCTATGCTGAAGGATCCTGGATGCATGGGCGCAGTCCGGATCGGCATTGGGTTCGAGAACGTCGAAGTATCTGGCTATGGGGATTAGGATTGCCCTTGCTGGCTCTGATCACTGCCTGGTGGACCTGGGGCCTCAGTGTGGGAGTGCTGATCGGCCTTGAGCTGCTGCAAGTGTATCGAATTTATCGCCGGGTCCATCAACAGGATCGATCTGCTTCAGACGCTTGGCTGTATGCTGTCTTCTGTATGATCGCTAAATTCCCCCAGTTACAAGGCCAGATCCTGTTTCATTGGGCACGTTTGCGAGGTCAGCGCCGTGGCCTAGTTGAGTATAAACAAGCATCAGGTCAACCGACTCAAAAGGATCCAACTGCTCCAGTGATCCAAGCCTGAGTCACACACCCCATCCCCGATCAGCAAGCTCGAACACGCTAGGCGCTCAAACTCATTATGCTTTGGGATCTTGAGGGATCTCGATCTGGTTAGATCCTCTGATCCAGGATCCTCTGATCTACTCTAGGATCCTCTGATCCAGAGTCCCCCATCTTCTGTACATAAAATCAGCTTCTGCGCTCAATGCCGATCCGGTTCTGTTACTTTGTGTAGTTTTGTGTATATCCGTATATTTTATGGTGTGGTATTCCCTACTGCCCTGGATCAAGTAGGCTGAATGCTTGATCTGGAGCGGGATTGAGATGATGAGAAAGTTGCTTAACAAATATTTTCTATTGGGCTAGATTCTGGGCTATCATCATTCCAGAAGCATTGTAAAAGTAACCATTTACCCATAAGAGATTCAAGCATCCCATCATCCAGATCTAAACCTGGTTAATCGAGATCTTGAGTCATCTAAGGAGTGTGTGAGGAGGAAGAGTCCGGATCGGATTTAAGTAATCATAAGTTTAGGTCGATCTGGCTCTAAGAGGTTTCACGGCTGTAACGAGATATCGCCGAAGGGGAAGGCGTACTCAAGAGTTGGACACGTTTAATTCCAAGGGGGGTCACCATGTTAACCGTTTTCTATGATGCTTACGCTTCCATGCTCCAGTTTATGGATCTGATTATGGATTCCTTGCACCACATTCCGATCATCACAGTCTTTTTCTTAATTCTGTGGATCATGCCCTGGATTGCCTACTCGATCTATGACTCTTAGCCTTTGGCTTAGCTTCCTGCTCAGCTTGCAAATCTGAGGGTTGATCTCAAGATCCAGAGCTTCAACGAAAGGTTGGTTCCTGGCTTTCCAGCAGGTGCAGCAATTTTATTCTCAATCACCACTCTGATCGCCCCCAAGGGTCTGAACTATGCAGGCTTCTAGCGGGGCGAAATTCTATATCCACAGTGAGCTTGACCTTCCACCACCCAATGGATCCGTTCAACCACACAATCGGGCAACGCGATCGCAAACAGCTCTAACTCATGCCCACAGATCATGGTTGGAAATGAATGAGCAATGCTGGAAATCGCACAATTATGTTCCACCAAAATATACTCAGGGTTTGAGCTCGATCCCTCGTCAACGGGATAATATTCCGCCATAAATCCTTCGGCCTGACGCAACTCGGCAAGCTTAGCCACTCGCTCAGATAACGATCCATCCCCGATCCAGGTGCGATAATCTTGAGCCTTACGCTCCCATTGTTTGCGCAGAATCGAACGGAGCTGATCTTGGCCAACGGTTTCCGCTAGCGTACTGAGGAGATCCAAGGCAAACTCATCGGAACTATCTGGAAACTGATCCTGACCCGATGGGCTGAGCTGATAAACATGCTGTGGTCGTCCGACCCCTGTTTGCACCGTTTCATGCTGGATCAACTCCTCCTGTTCCAGATCCCGGAGGTGGCGACGGATGGCTTGAGGGCTGATCTGCAGCTGTGTTGCTAGATTTTGAGCGGTCGCTTGACCCTGTTTGCGTAAGTGAACCAGGATCGCCTGTTTCGTGGAAGGCGGTTGGGTTGGCTTCGGGGTAAGAGTTTGGATCATGATTCGGCACGCTGAAGGATCAGGAACTGGACACAAAGGATCAGGAGCTGGACAGGTCGGACGGGATTAGCCGCCACGATCAGGCATAACGATCGATTTTGACAACACCAGTGTTTCTAAAGTAGCCTATCATTAGCTTAAGAAACAACTTTGTTGTTTTAGTTGAACCTCCCTCAGGGCTCCGGCATTGTGGATCCCCACCAGAGCTGATGAGGGGTTGTGTTCCCAGTCCCATGCCCTGTCGAGTCTTGCGAGAACCTGCCCGATGACTGCAACTGTCAAAGCACTGGTCAACCAGCCCTACAAATATGGATTTGTGACCGAGATCGAGTCGGACACAATCGATCGGGGCTTGAATGAAGATGTAATCCGGCTGATCTGGGCCAAGAAGCAGGAGCCGGAGTTCATGCTGGACTTTCGCCTGCGAGCCTACCGTCAGTGGTTGAAGATGGCGGAACCCACCTGGCCCAACGTGATGTATCCCCCGATCGACTACCAAAACATTGTTTACTACTCGGCTCCTAAGCAGCTCCAGAAGAAGAAAAGCTTGGACGACGTTGATCCCGCCCTCTTGGATACCTTTGAGAAATTAGGGATCCCTTTGTCGGAGCAGAAGCGCTTGGCCAATGTTGCGGTGGATGCGATCTTTGACAGTGTTTCCGTGGCAACGACATTCCGGGAGAAGTTGGCGAAGGAAGGCGTGATCTTCTGTTCGATCTCAGAAGCGGTGCATGAGTACCCGGACCTGATCGAGAAATACTTAGGCAGTGTGGTTCCAGTGGGTGATAACTACTTTGCTGCACTCAACTCGGCAGTGTTTAGTGATGGCTCCTTTGTCTATGTGCCGAAGGGCGTTCATTGCCCCATGGAGTTGTCCACCTACTTCCGGATCAACAATGGCGAGTCTGGTCAGTTTGAGCGAACCTTGATCGTGGCGGAAGCGGGCAGCTATGTCAGCTACTTGGAAGGCTGTACAGCTCCGATGTTTGATACAAATCAGTTGCACGCCGCTGTGGTGGAATTGGTTGCCCTTGATCAGGCTGAGATTAAATACTCCACTGTTCAAAACTGGTATGCCGGTGATGAGACGGGCAAAGGCGGAATCTACAACTTTGTGACCAAACGCGGCCTCTGTCAGGGAGTGAAATCCAAGATCTCTTGGACCCAAGTGGAGACGGGATCCGCGATCACCTGGAAATACCCCAGCTGTGTGTTGGTGGGTGATCAATCGGTGGGTGAGTTTTACTCGGTCGCCCTCACCAATCACTTCCAGCAAGCGGACACGGGCACCAAGATGATCCATGTTGGCAAGGATACCAAGAGCACCATTGTCTCGAAAGGGATCTCAGCGGGACATTCCAAAAATAGTTACCGGGGTCTCGTAAAAATGGCTCCGAAAGCCACTGGATCTCGCAACTACTCGCAGTGTGACTCCATGTTGATCGGGGATCAGTCTCAGGCCAACACCTTCCCCTACATTGAGGTCCAGAACCAAACCGCCAAAGTGGAGCACGAAGCCTCAACCTCCAAGATTGGCGAAGAGCAACTGTTCTACTTCCAGCAACGGGGGATCTCCGCCGAAGATGCCGTCTCCATGATCATTAGCGGCTTCTGCAAAGATGTGTTCAACCAGTTACCGATGGAGTTTGCGGTCGAGGCCGATCGGCTGCTCAGCTTGAAGCTAGAAGGAAGTGTTGGCTGATACAAGGTTGGATCCGTCACTCAAAACCTCAGTGCCGCGTACTCAGGCTTACATGACACCGCAGTCCACCTTGGTTTACCTTAAAACAATAAGGATCGTAACAATCCCTTTCATTTACCGATCACGTTGATCGTCATGACTCACGCCACCTCCACTCTCTCCAAAACCTCCTCATCCTGCTGGCCGATTCTGGTCGCAACTATGCTGCGATCCGTCACGAAGCTGGATCGAGGGCAATCTTCTCATTCTCGAACAGGATCCAACTCCAAGGATCACGATTGGGTTTACCCCCAAGGATCAGGAGAAGCGCGGATTTGCCTGTTGACTTGGGCCGATCGGGTGGGTCGAGTCTGGCCGGGATTGGTGATCGTGATTCCCCTCTTGATCACTCTGGGCGTTATGGCAGCAGTTACCCCTCCTCTGACCCATACTCCTGCCCAATCAGAATCAACGATAGCGATCGAGCCGACCCATCTCCGCTAACCCAGTCCCCCCAAGGCTGATTCAAGACATCCCCTAAGGTTTTCGCTCTCGCACTCTCACAACTCTTGATCATCCTCACGCAAGACCTGATCCTCCTCATCGGATTGGGTCTTTTTGTTGGGATCCCAGTCTCCCTATCCTGAGGAATGTAAACTTCTGCAACCAATCTGAGAAGTAGCTGCCCCAAAGATTAACTTTTGACAAGAATTTCGGCAGTTTGATCACGCGAGAGTGCTAAGTTTAAGCAAAGTTTGATGATCTTCGGTTTACATAGTTTTTTTTAAGGGGGTTTTTAAGTGAAATTTTGGAGCTGGTTTGGCACTGTTTAGGTTGTGTGATGGGTATGCGGGTTAGGGTTCAATGTCGATACCTCAACAGTACTCTCAACAAGTACTCTCAACACATCGTCTCGCTAGACGGGTCTGCTGATCTGAAGTTGCTGTACGTTTTAAGATTGCAGGTTTGATCGTAGAGTTCAAGCTCTAGTTTTAGGCCAAATGGGTTTGGGAACAAATTGTGGTTCTTGAAGGAGTGATAAAGCCTTGGAAACTCAACGCAAAGAACGGATCCTGGTGGTTGATGACGAAGCCAGCATTCGTCGGATTTTGGAAACGAGACTGTCGATGATCGGCTACGACGTTGTGACAGCGTCGGATGGGGAAGAGGCTCTGGATGTTTTTCACAAACAGGGACCGGATCTCGTGGTTCTGGATGTGATGATGCCCAAGCTGGATGGCTACGGGGTTTGTCAGGAGCTGCGTAAAGAGTCTGATATCCCGATCATTATGCTGACGGCTCTAGGGGATGTAGCGGATCGGATCACAGGATTGGAACTAGGCGCGGATGATTATGTGGTCAAGCCCTTCTCACCCAAGGAGCTAGAGGCGCGGATCCGATCAGTGTTACGGCGGGTAACCAAGGGATCGAGTGAAGGGATTCCCAGTTCCGGTGTGATCCACATCAACGATATTCGGATTGATACGAATAAGCGTCAGGTATACAAGCGCGATGATCGCATCCGGCTGACGGGCATGGAGTTTAGTTTATTGGAGTTGCTGGTCAGTCGCTCTGGGGAAGCGTTTTCTCGCTCCGAGATCCTGCAAGAAGTGTGGGGCTACACTCCGGAACGTCATGTCGATACACGAGTGGTGGATGTTCACATCTCCCGATTGCGGGCCAAGTTGGAAGATGATCCGAGCAATCCAGAGCTGATCTTGACAGCACGGGGTACGGGTTACCTGTTTCAGCGGATCATTCAGGATGATGAATGATCCTTAAGCATCTGCTAGCGGTTCATACGTGCGGCAGATCTTGAGCCATGTTGAGAGCTGAGGGCTGCGATCAGTGTAAGCACCAGGTTAGGAGCGATCCAGAGCACAGATTGTAGCCAAAATGTTAAGCGAAAACCCGGATGCAGGGGGATCCAGCCTCAAATAGCAGGAACTTTCTCGGAGATTCTCACTCCAAAGTCCAAAATATGCGTTCTAAGCGAACAGAACACGTTAACCTGGGATCAACCTAGAAGTATCTGAACAGGCAGATTGGCTCTTGAGTCTCTGGCCATGATGCTGATCGTTGCTTCCTCTGCTTCACATTGACGTCAGTTTATGGATCTGACCCAGTTGGATGTTGATCGCCTTTCGAGGCTGATTGCTGATTTGGAGCAGTCTGCTTCTGCAATCGAAATTTTGCGGCAATTGGGTTTGTTGCTTCAGCAGCAGCTCCAGTTAGAGAGTGTCTGGATTGCCTATCCTGCTTCCGTGGATGCTGAGCAGATGTATGCCTATTGGATCTTTAACCATCGGGTAGATTCACCAGGTCAAGATCCAAGTGATCAACCAGCTCCTGATTCAGAAGCAACAAATCTAGGAACAACGAATCCAGAAGCAACCCCTTCGGATCCAATGCTGTCAGCTGAGGAGGAGATTCAGGAGCCAGTTCCAATCTCCGAAACCCAGATCCAAATTTTGGAACCCGATCTTTTGAAGCAGTTGCATACCTCTGAGGATCAGATGCTGACACTTTCAGCCCAACGATCGCCTTGGATCTCAACCCATCCTTTGGTCGATCCAGGGATGTTTCCCTATTTGATCGGGTCGCCGCCTAACCAACCTCAGTGCTTAGTGGCCTATTCGCCAAAAGGAGATCTGCCCTGGTTATTAGGGCTCGTTGGTTTAGACCCTGATCGGTTCACTCAAGCCAAGCCATTGATCCAAAGCCTGCGGCAACTGGCTTTACTTGCATTAGAGAAGCAAGCCCTCCAGCAACGAGCCTTTCATTCTGAGCAGTATTATCGCTTTACCACCAATCGGTTAATGGATCGATTTCGCGTAGCTACTGAAGCAACTCGACAGGTTGTTTACGAGTGGGAAATGGCTACGGATCAAGTGGAATGGTCGCCTTCACTGCGGGCGGTGTTTGGTCATCTGCCCTCTGAACACACTGATACTCGATCCTGGTGGTTATCGTGTGTGCATCCGGATGATCGAGCTTATGTCCTCCAGCAGTTGCAGGAAAGTATGGACTTGCTGCAGATCTTTTTATGTGAATATCGGTGGCGACGAGCTGATGGCTTTTTTGCCTGGGTTCGAGATTACGGTCGCATCTTTTGTGGACCTCAGAATAAGATTGTGCGGATGGTCGGTAGCCTGGAAGATATTACAGCTCGTCGAGGCACTACAGCAGCTTTACAACAAATGAAGCAAAAATTCCAGATCACCTTCAATTTAAGCCGGATCGGACTGATCACAACCGATGCCAATTTCAAAGTCCTGGAAGCGAATTTGCTCGTTCAGGGGATCCTGGGCTATCCTCTGCAAGCCCTCAGCCAATTAGAAAGCCTCAGGCAGATCATGGATCCTGATGATATTGAGGTTGATGCTGCTGATTTTGAAATGCTTTTGAAAGGTGAGATCAGTCGCTACACTACCCATAAACGGCTACTCAATGTGGGTGGCCAAGCCCTACCCTGCCAGATCGAGATCCTCTCTGTGGGAGATCGCAGCACCGAATTACAACTTCTCTGGCAGATCCGCCCTGAGCTGACCCAGGGAACTCCTGATCTGTTCGATTCTCCACTGAGATCGTGATCGAGAACGAGGTACTCTCTGCTGAGGATTGGGTTTAGCTTAGGAGGATCTGAGATTTGAGGACAAGATCAGCATGGGGGATTTGAGCAAGATCAGGATCGAAGTGAACCGTTGTCTCAATGGTCTTCATGAATGAGTTGGTGAGCTAAGGAGGAAATTGAATCTATGGCACTCGAACCCTGTAAGGTTTGCGGTACTCTCAACAGTCGTGAGGTTGAAATTTGTCTGAGCTGTGGCTATCCCACGAAGGGCAGACCTCAAACCCTGATCTTTCGGTGGATTGCGATTGGGTTGGTGATGCTCTTGACCGTTCCTGTTGTCATCGGTCTGATTGATCGGATTAGGGGCAGATTTCGCCCTCCTCAGAATCAGCAAGCTCCTGCCGTGTTGTGGATCAATCGTGTGGATCAAATCCCTGATCTAAACCCCTAAGCCAAGACTCACTCCGATAGCACAGTACGCCTCCTCCTCCTCAGTCGATTCAAGAGTTTGGGAGTTGGGGATCGCCAATTGGGCACGGCTTGTTAAGATTCCTAGGAGCAGGGGCCTGCCTGAGTCAGTTTTGATCAGGGTATTGGCTAGGCTCTTGACAACGACTCCCTCTCATCGGTGTGGAGAACGGGTCAGGTTAGCGTCTAGCTGGTGCTGTGTGGGATCCTGAAGACAGAGATAGTGTGATTTGCCTATGCCATTGCGACCATCCACTCGATCAAGCGTCGATCAGCACCCTCAGGCTGGTTTACCTACCCTCGATCCTGCCGATCACCCTAAGGACCAAAACCCGGATGCTCAGCCTCGATCGGCGGTGTTGACCCAAGTTTCGATCGCGTCCCCTCACGCTGGGCTTCACCTGGATCTGATCACAGTCAATCAAGATCTTAAAGATGCGACCCCGCAGGCTGTGGTGGAGTGGGCTGCAGCAACGTTTCCAGAAGGGCTGGCCCTGAGTACAAGTTTTGGGATCCAGTCAGCCGTGATGTTGCACTTGGTCACCCAGGTGATTCCCCAGATTCCAGTGATCTGGGTTGATACAGGCTATCTTCCTCCTGAAACCTATCGTTTTGCTGAAGCTTTAACCCAGCGACTCCAGCTCAATCTGCATGTCTATCAGTCTCCGATCAGTCCAGCCCGGATGGAAGCTCTCTACGGCAAACTCTGGGAAAGCCAGGATCTAGAGGCCATCAACCGCTACGATTTGATCCGGAAAGTGGAACCGATGCAGCGAGCCCTTGATGATCTGAACGTCACAGCCTGGTTAGCTGGACTGCGGCGCGATCAGACGCAACATCGTCAACATTTAGAACGGATCGAGTTTCAAGATAGTCGTTATAAAGTCTTACCGATTCTGGACTGGAATTCCCGCGATGTTTATTACTATTTGAAAGAACATGATCTGCCGTATCATCCTCTTTTCGATCAGGGCTATGTCACGGTTGGAGATTGGCACTCCAGTCGCCCCTTAAGTGTTGACGATGGCCACGAGCGCGACACTCGGTTTCACGGCTTAAAACAGGAGTGTGGACTGCATCTTCCTCTAACCCCTGATCAGGAGCAAAGCTTAGGATCAAGTGCCCTATGAGCCTGTCCCCTGACAGGAAGCCAGACACTCTCTCAATCGGTAGATGTTGCTGACTTTGGTCAAAAAAACATTCTTGGCGCTAGTGAGAGTTAAGATCGGCAAGATATCCGCCAGATCTCTTAGAACGGTTACGCTACCTTACCGCAGACGGCAACCGCTGTTTTCGCCGATAGTTGGGATTAAGGAGGAGTATCGACATCCTCTGAATCCTTCTGGAGCCTCACCATGCTTGCCACACCCCAACTCTCAACTCACTCGACATCCCTGCGTTCGATCCTCTCAGTCAATCTGGCTGGAGTGGAAAAAGTCTTTTTGTTGGAGCTGGGAGCCCAAATCGTGGGTCGAGGTATTCAATCAGCGATCCGGCTAAATCACCCTCAGGTTTCGCGGATCCAAGCAGTGTTGGAGCTTCATGAGGACGGACGGGTCAAGCTGATCGACGGGGATGGAAAGGGTCGCCCCAGCACGAATGGAACAGCAGTGAATGGATCCTGTGTCCAAGACTGCTGGCTGGCATCCGGGGCCGAGATCCGATTTGGCAAAGAGGTTGTCGCTAACTTCTATCAGCTCAACGTTCCATCAAAGGTTTCCAAAGCTCCTCTGATCCCCGATCTGGGAGATGGGCCAACGGAGATCTCTCCTCTGCGATCTGCACTTTAGGGGCTGAAT